>JAUILW010000536.1 GCA_030432795.1 Gammaproteobacteria bacterium | reverse complement strand
TTTGGCGACAAGACCCGCGCCCGGCAGCTCGCCGAACGCGCAGGCGTGCCCGTGGTGGCGGGCGTATCGGAGCCGGTGAGCCTGGAGCAGGCGCTGGCGTTCTACGACGCGCACGGCGCAGCTGGCGTGATGCTCAAGGCGGTTTCTGGTGGCGGCGGACGCGGCATGCGAGTGGTACGCGACCGCGAAGCACTTGCCGATGCCTACGAACGTTGCAGGTCAGAGGCGCGCGGTGCGTTCGGTGAGGACACGGTTTACATAGAGCAGCTCGTCGCCGATGCGCGGCACATCGAGGTGCAGATTGCCGGCGATGGTTCGGGTGCGGTGAGCCACGTTTGGGAGCGCGAGTGCTCGCTGCAGCGCCGGCACCAGAAGATCGTTGAGATGGCGCCGAGCCCGGCGCTGGATGACGCCTTGCGCGGCGCCATCTGTGCCGCGGCGGTGCGGCTCGGCGAAGCCGCACGCTACCGCGGCCTTGGCACCATCGAGTTCCTCCTCGACGAGGCGACGCAGCAGTTCTTTTTCATGGAAGCCAATGCCCGTCTGCAGGTGGAACACACCGTGACCGAGGCCGTCACCGGCGTGGATCTGGTGCAGGCGCAACTGCAGCTGTGCGACGGCGCAACGCTGGGTGACGTTGGGCTTGCTCAGGCGCAGGTACCCGCGCCCCGCGGGTTTGCCGTGCAGCTGCGTGTGAACATGGAAACGGTGCAGGCGGACGGTACAGTGAAACCGGGTGGCGGGCGGCTCAAGACGTTCAACGTGCCCTCCGGCCCAGGCTTGCGCGTGGACACTTATGGCTACGCCGGTTACACCACCAGCCCGCACTACGACTCGCTGCTGGCCAAACTCATCGTCAACGGTCCCACCGCTGAGGCGTCGCTGCGTCGCGCTGCGCGGGCCCTGCGCGACTTCGACATCGATGGCGTGCCCACCAACAAAGCGTTTCTCGATGCGCTGCTGCAGCGCGAAGAAGTGCTCACAGGCGCGGTCAACACGGCGTTCGTCGACACACACACCCATACCCTTGTCACTGCCGCGAAGCAACCCGATGCAACCAAAGGCACGGCAATAGCCGGTGCACGGGTGAAGAGTATCGACCCGTTGGCGGTGCTGGAGCATGGCAAGACCGGCATGCTCGGGGCGTCGGGCGGGCCGCAGATACTGGCGCTGGAGGAGGCGGATCTGGCACCCGGGGAGGTGGCCATCCACGCCCCCATGCAAGGCACCGTGGTGAGCTTCGAGGTGCAGCCCGGCGACGCAATTGCGGTGGGCAAGCTGGTGCTGGTGATGGAAGCCATGAAGATGGAGCACGAGGTACGCGCAGCGGTGAGCGGCGTGGTGCAGCGTCTCGGTGTAGAGCCGGGAGAGGCCATCTTCGAAGGGCATCCGTTGATCATCCTCGCCGAGCAGGACGTGGAGGCGGGTGACGAAGCGCAAGACCAGACGCTCGACCTCGATGCCATTCGCCCGGACCTGCAGGAGGTGATCGACCGCAAGGCCGCCGGCCTCGACGAGAACCGCCCGGAAGCGGTCGCCAAGCGCCGCAAAACAGGCCACCGCACGGCGCGGGAAAACGTTGCGGATTTGTGCGACGAAGGCACCTTCGTTGAGTACGGCAGCGTCGTGGTCGCCGGGCAGCGGCGGCGCCGCGCCATGGATGATCTCATCAAAAACACCACCGGCGACGGCATGGTGTGCGGTCTGGGCCAGGTCAACGGCGCCCTGTTCGGTGAGGACAAGGCGCGAGCGATGATCATGTCGTACGACTACATGGTGCTGGCCGGCACCCAGGGCATGAAGAACCATGCGAAGAAGGATCGGTTGTTCGAGATCGCCGAGCACTATCGTCTGCCCACGATCCTTTTCGCCGAGGGCGGCGGTGGGCGGCCCGGCGACACCGACGGCAGCGGCGTGGCGGGGCTCGATTGCTGGGCGTTCACCTACTTCGCCCGCCTGTCCGGTCTGGTGCCGCTCATCGGCATCACCACCGGGCGGTGCTTCGCTGGCAACGCCGTACTGCTGGGTTGCTGCGATGTGATCATCGCCACCGAAGGCTCGAACATCGGTATCGGCGGCCCGGCAATGATCGAGGGCGGCGGCCTTGGTGTGTTCCGTCCGGAAGAGGTCGGGCCGATGGATGTGCAGGTGCCGAACGGCGTCGTCGACATCGCTGTCAAGGACGAAGCCGAGGCGGTGGCGAAGGCCAAGCAGTATCTCTCCTACTTTCAGGGGCCGGTGCAGGAATGGGAAGCGCCGGACCCGCGGGCGTTGCGCTTCGCCGTGCCCGAGAATCGGCTGCGCTACTACGACATGCGCGACGTCATCCACGGCATCGCGGACGTTGGCTCGGTGCTGGAGCTGCGCAAGGACTGGGGCGTGGGCATCATCACCTGCCTCATCCGCGTGGAAGGTAAACCCATGGGGCTGATCGCCAACAACCCGGCGCACCTGTCGGGCGCCATCGATGCGCCGGGCGCCGACAAGGGTACGCGTTTCATGCAGCTATGCGACGCCTTCGATCTGCCTATCCTGTCGCTGTGCGACTGTCCCGGCATCATGGTGGGCCCCGAGGTAGAGAAAACCGCCGTGGTGCGTCACGCGGCGCGCATGTTCGTCACCTCCGCGAATATCGATGTGCCGATGATGACCATCGTCACGCGCAAGGGTTACGGCCTCGGCGCCCAGGCCATGGCTGCCGGCA
>JAUILW010000535.1 GCA_030432795.1 Gammaproteobacteria bacterium | reverse complement strand
AAGATCGCGCCGGTGCGCTCCACCTCTGCGCTGGTGTTGTCTTCGACCAACGCTAACCGCGAGAAGATCTACATTCAGCAGCCACCGATTGCCGCCAGCGGTTTCAGCTCGCAGGCGTTCAACCCGCACTTCCCGCATACGGTACGCAAGACGGAAACCAAAACGTGCTCCGACTGCCACCTGTCCGAGAACAACGACAACAACGCCATCATGGCGCAGACGCTGATGTACGGAACCAACTTCATCAACTTCGTCGGCTACAACGCCTGGGTCGGCGGGGAAGGTGAGCTGAGCGCTGTGCGCGTGACCGAGTGGGACGAGCCTCAGGCCGTGATCGGCAGTTACCTGCACAAGTATGCCTACCCGGACTGGTTCAAGGCGCACCAGGAAAACGGTCTGGAATTGAAGGAAGCGTACTCGCATGGTGCCGCGGACACTGTCGGCTGTATCCAGCTCAGGGGCGAGTACGTGTTCGCATCTACCGGCAAGGGTGGCGCTCGCGTCTACGATGTGGCGAACGTCGCCAACAAGGGCTTCTCGCAGCGCATCATCAGCGCACCGTTCAGCCCGCTGGGTCACGACACGCACGTGAAGAGCCGTAATGCCACCTGTGTTGCACTCGCGACCACGCAACCCGTGGCGCCAGAGCGAAACGTGGGTGAACTGATGCGCGTGGATAACATGGAGCAGGAGATCCACCCGATCTACAGCTACATGTTCGTCACCGATAGCGAAGAAGGCCTGATCCTTGTGGACATCAACTCGGTGCACGACGGTGAGCCGCGCGACAATTTCTTCGATCGAGCGCTGACGTGGAATGAAAACGGCGTGCTCAAAGGCGCCAGGCACATCGTTGTTGGAGGCTACTACCTCTACATTGTCGCCGATGCAGGCCTCGTGATCGTCAATGTGGACGATCCCATGTCGCCGCGGTTGACGGGCGTAGTGCCGCTCAATGGCGGCCATTCCCTCATGCAGCAGTTCCGTTATCTGTTCGTTACCGACCGGGACGGTTTGAAGGTCGTCGATATCACCGACCCGGAGAACGCGCGAATGGTGCCGGACAACGTGGTGCCGTTGCGTGACGCCCGAAGGGTGTTCGTGTCGAGAACCTACGCCTACGTGGCCGCTGGTGCGGAAGGTATGGTCATAGTCGATGCAGAAAACCCGGAACGGCTCAAGCGCCTCAAGACCGTGAGCGAGGGCGTTGAAGATGCCTCGGATGTCATCGTTGCAAGCACCAATGCATCGCTCTACGCCTACATCGCAGACGGCAGGGGCGGGCTGAAGGTCGTGCAGCTCACGTCTCCGGACCTGCAGTCGCGATTCTACGGATTCAGCCCCGAGCCGAATCCGTTGCTGATCGCGCAGCGGGCCACCAGCAAGCCCGCAAGAAGCCTTTCCCGGCCACTCGAACGTGATCGGGGGGTGGACGAAACCGGTGGTCAGGTGGCAGTGTTTGGGCGTAAGGGTTCGCGACCGTTGAATCTGGAGGAGATGAGAAAGCTCTATCTCGACAAGGACGGCAAGCCGTGGTTCGTCAACGACCTGCCGGACGGCCACCCGCCGGTGAGCGGCAGTGCTGCGGTTGGGCCGCTGCGCCCGGAAGTTTCCGCGCAGGGCGGACAATGACACAGCGGCTTGTCTGTGCGATCTGGACGAGTCTGTTGCTGGCGCCCGCGTGGGCGGCCGAGATTGATCTGGATGCGCACCTTGGCGTTGCCACGTGCGCCTCCAGCGTTTGTCACGGCAAGCTCGCACCGCAGCGGGACCAGAACGTCTGGCTGAACGAGTTTCGTATCTGGTCCACCGAAGATCGCCATGCGCGCGCCTATCAGACGTTGCTGACGGATGAATCGAAGCGCATGGCGCGAAACCTGGGCCTGAAGAACGCGCACACCGCGAAGATCTGCCTGGATTGTCACGCGGACAACGTGCCGACGGAGAAACGGGGCCAGAAATTCCAGATCAGCGACGGCGTAGGTTGCGAGGCCTGTCACGGCGGCGGCGAGAGATGGATAGAAAGCCACACCGAGCCGGGTGTAACCCATGCGCAGAACCTGGCTGCCGGGATGTATCCCACCGAGGATGCGTCTGAGCGCGCGCGGTTGTGCCTCAACTGCCATATGGGCACGGAGGATCAGTTCACCACGCATCGCATCATGGGTGCGGGCCATCCGAGGCTGAGTTTCGAACTCGATTCGTTCACCGCCAACCAGCCGGCGCATTACGAAGTGGACGATGACTACGTGCAGCGCAAAGGCACAATGCTGCCCTTCACACTGTGGCTCTCCGGCCAGGTGGATGCGGCGGGGAGGTACCTCGAGCTCGTTCAGAGCAAGCTGCTGTCCAGCGCCGGCATCGCGCCGGAGTTTTCTCTCTACGACTGCCACAGCTGCCATCATCCGATGGAGGATCAGCGCTGGGGCGGCATACGCCGGGAACAGGGCCTTGCGCCGGGTGGACTGCGGCTGGCCGATCACCACCTCATGATGCTGCGGGCGGTGGCCGGTGCGGTAGGTGGCGAAGCGCCCCGGCAGCTGGATGACTCGATCGCGCGGCTGCTTCGCGCCGGTCAATCGAGTTATGCAGACACGCGTTCAGCGGCGAGCGCGCTTTCCGGCTGGTTGCGCGAACGCAAACAGGTCTGGTTGCAGCGGTCGTTCACGCAGGACGAGATCCGTGGCATTCGACGGGCTATAGCCA
>JAUILW010000030.1 GCA_030432795.1 Gammaproteobacteria bacterium | reverse complement strand
CAAGCGCGCGGCGCCATCCATCGCTTGCTCAACGATGCGGTGGATCGCATGAAGACCAGCGCCGTGCCTGTGCCAGTGGTGCTGGTTGGTGGAGGCGCCATTCTGGTGCGTGATGCCATACCCGGAACGTCCGAGGTGATCGTGCCGGAGCACGCAGGCGTTGCTAATGCCATCGGCGCTTCCATTGCTCAGGTTGGCGGTGAGATCGACAAGGTCTACGACTACGCGCAGTGGGGCCGACAGCAAGCCCTCGACGACGCCAGATCATCAGCGACGCAGCGTGCGGTTGCCGCCGGCGCGCTGCCTGACAGCGTGCAAATTATCGATCTCGAAGAGCTGCCTTTGTCGTATATGCCAGGCCAGGCGGTACGTGTGCGCAGCAAGGCCGCTGGAGACCTTCCCCTATGAAACTGACCCAGGAAAACCTCAAGGATCTGGCGGACGGTGCCGCCTTTCTGGCCACAGGCGGTGGCGGCGATCCGTATCTAGGCCGTCTGCTCGCGCAGCACGCCGTGGCGGAGTTCGGTATGCCGGAGGTGATTCCGGCGTCAGCGCTGGGCGATGACGATGCGGTGTTCACCTCCGCCATGTTTGGCGCGCCGACCGTCCTGGTGGAGAAGGTGGCATCCGGCGAGGACATCGATCTGTCCATTCGCCGCTTAGCAGAAGTGGTGGGACGCCAGCCCGTTGCCATTGCGCCGATCGAAATCGGCGGTATCAACTCCATGGTGCCCATTGCCGCAGCAGCGCGTCTCGGGCTGCCACTGGTGGACTGTGACGGCATGGGGCGGGCCTTCCCCGAGATCCAGATGGTGACCTTCAACGTATACGGCGTGTCGGCAACACCTGCGGTGGTGGTCGACGAGCACCTGGAGACGGTGATCATCGAAACGCATGATGCCAAACGGGCAGAAAATCTTGCTCGCGCGGCGGCCGTGCAGATGGGGCTCAGCTGCATGATTTCCTGCTACCCGCTCACCGGTCGGCAGGTGAAAGACTTCGGCGTACACGACACATTGAGCATCGCACTTGGCATCGGCGAAGCGCGGCGCGAAGGCGCGCGGCAGGGTGACCCTATCGACGCCATGCTCGCCTACCTGCGGCAAACGCGGTACTACAACCACACCAAGGTGCTCTTCGACGGCAAGATCACCGATCTGCGCCGGGAAACTAAAGGCGGCTACACCATCGGTCACTGTGAGATCGCCGCGCTCGATGGCTCGGATGATGCGTTTCATCTCGAATTTCAGAACGAAAACCTCGTGGCTCGGCACAACGGCAGAACCGTGGCCATCGTGCCGGACCTCATCACCGCAGTAGATCGCGAGACCGGGCTCGCCATCACCACCGAAGCACTCAAGTACGGACAGCGCATCAAAGTGATTGCCACCAGCGCAGCACCGGTGATGCGTACGCCGGAGGCGCTGGCGATCTTCGGGCCGAATGCGTTCGGACTGGATGAAGCGTTCGTGCCCCTGGAAGTACTCAACAAGGACATCGCTTAGACCATGGAGAACGCAATGAAACGACTTGCACTTATTACGGTGATCACGTTTGCGACAGGTACGACGACTGCCGAGGAACGCAACGCGCCGCAGTTGGAGGAGATCATCGTCACCGCGCAATACCGGGCGGAGAGCCTGCAGGAAGTGCCGGTGGCGGTTACCGCCTTCTCCGCCGAGGACATCGTCGAGGCGGGCATCGAGACCACGCAGGACTTCGTGAACCTCACGCCTAACATGACACTGGACGACTCCTTTACCCTCGGCAACACCTTTGTGCAGGTGCGCGGCGTGGCGCAGATCAACAACGCGGATTCGCCCGTAGCCATCGTCGTGGACGGTGTGCCGCAGAATAATCAGAAGCAGTTCCGCCAGGAGCTGTTCGACATCGAACGCATCGAGGTGCTCAAGGGGCCGCAAGGCTCACTGTACGGCCGCAACGCTATCGGCGGTGCGGTGAACATCGTCACCAAGATGCCCACGGAAAGCTTGGAGGGCGGCGTAACGGTGGGCGCGGGTAATGGCGGTCTGCAGAAGGCCAACGCGTTCATCGGCGGGCCCATCGTCGAAGACAAGCTGATGTTTCGCCTCACGGCGGCCTATAAGGAGTTCGATGGCGTCATCGATAATGATTATCTCGGCACCGAGGTGGACTTCTATGAAACCAAGGATATCCGAGGGCGCCTGCTGTGGAATGTCACCGAACAGTTCTCGGCGGATCTGCGCGTCGCCTACTCGGATGCGGATGGCGGTTGCTGCTGGGACACTTTTCTGTTCAATCCGTTGATCGGCAACGGGCCGAACCCCACAGGGATATCGAACCCCAACAACAACCGCTATCAGGAACCGGCGATGAACATTCTGGGGCGCACCGATGTGCTGGAAAGCACAGAGGTCACCCTCAAGCTCACCTGGAGCGGCGATGTCGGCGAGTTCTCTTATATCTTCAACGACACCTCCATGGATGAGGACTACTTCGCGGATCTGGACTTTACTGATGGTGTGGATGACAGCCTCGGTTGGCTGTTCACCAACGTCTTCTTTGCTGGCCTGCCGGTAGCTGCCGACCAGCAACAGTTGCTGTCGGTTGACTTGCGCAGCCACGAGTTCCGCTTCACTTCCGACGACACCAGCCGCGTGCGCTGGATTGCCGGTGCCTACTTTCTGGAAACGGAACGATCGCTTGCCACCATCGGCGGCTTCGACTTCACGCCGACCACACCCACCTTCAGCCGCGAAGCATTCTCCGGTGTGGCATTCATCAATCTGCTGGATGACAACGACAACGAGGCCTGGGCGCTGTTCGGCCAGCTCGAGTACGACATCACCGACGATCTGGAGCTGACCTTCGGCCTGCGCTACGACAACGACGAGCGGCACCATCGGGGCACAGTCGTCGGCGGTGGAGCGAACACCGATCGGAAGAAAACCTTCCGCGATCTGCAGCCCCGGGTCATCCTTACCAAAACCTGGTCGGAAGACATGCTCGGCTACGTGAGCTACAGCCGCGGCTTCCGCTCCGGCGGCTTCAATGGCCCGGCAGTGGGCAGCCAAGCCTTCGCGGAAGAGACGCTCGACAACTACGAGATCGGCTTCAAGAGCACCTGGCTCGATCAACGTCTGCAGCTCAACGCCGCGGCGTTCTACGCACAGAGCGATGACTTCCAGTTCTTCTTCGTAGACCTGTCGACGGCTTCGCAGGTGATCGCCAATATCGAGGAGGTGGAGATGATCGGTGCAGAAGTGGAGGTGCAGGCGCTGCTCAGCGAAGGCTGGACGCTGTACGCCAATCTCGGGGTGACGGACTCCAGCATCGAGAAGTCCGCGAGCCGTCCGCAGGACGAGGGTAATCGTACGCCGAAGAACCAGAAGTACACACTCAACGTTGGCAGTCAGTACACCTGGCCGGTGGCTGATGGGCTGTTTGTCCGCGCGCGGGTGGATTACGAGCATCGCGGCCGCAAGTACTGGCACCCAGACAATCGCAACTCCATGGACCCGTTCGGGCTGCTCAGTGCCCGCTTTGCCCTGGAAGGCGAGCGCTGGTCCGCAACGTTGTGGGGCCGCAACATCACCGATGAGGAATACTGGCAGGACTACAATGCCGCCGCTTTTTCCGGCGCACTGGGTGATATCGGCTTCCTCGGCCGGGGGCGTACCTATGGCCTGGACCTGTCCTGGCGTTTTGATTAGAACGCCGCTCGAACTGGGTGTCAGCTAAGCTGTAATGGTTGGCATTATTATGAGGTAGGATATACGGCACCACGGTTACGATTGGTGCCCATTGAAGAAGCTCATCCTCCTCATCGTCGCGGCTGCCGCGCTGGCGGCGGTCGCCTGGCAGCAACGCCTGGAGATCCTCATGTGGGGCGCGCCGAAGCTGCGCGCCGTGCTGCAACCGATCGGTGAGAATGTCCCGGTACCCTGGTCGTCCGGGCCGCAGGCGCCTGCGGCGCCGGGCAGCGAGCGCCCGCCCAACATCATCCTCGTGCTCACCGACGACATGGGCTTCAACGACATCTCGCTCTACAACGGCGGTGCCGGCGACGGATCGCTCCGCACACCCAACATCGATGCGCTGGCGAGGGAGGGGGTGGCGTTTACCAATGGCTACGCCGCCAACGCCGTCTGCGCACCGTCGCGTGCCAGTATCATGACCGGGCGTTACTCCACGCGCTTCGGCTTCGAGTTCACACCGTTTCCGCGCATCGGCGCCACCATCTTCCGCTGGATGCAGGAGATCGAGCAGCCGCCGCTGCCCACGTTCATCGATACGGCGGCACTGGAGTCCATGCCAGGAGAGCGATACACCGATCTCGGCATGCCGGAGGAGGAGGTGACCATTGCTGAGTTGCTGCGTAGCGCTGGTTACTACACAGCGCTGATCGGCAAATGGCACCTGGGCAATGCGCCGGGCATGCAGCCCCACGAGCAGGGATTCGTGGATGCGCTGGAACTGGGAGGCCTGCTCTACCTGCCGGAGGATTCACCGGATGTCGTGAATGCCAAGCGGGAGGAGGAAGCGATCGAGCGCATGGTGTGGACCTCTGCGGATTACGCCGCGCGCTTCAATGGCGGCGAGCGCTTCGAGCCTGATGGTTACCTTACGGACTATTACACCGATGAAGCGCTGAAGGTCATCGACAACAATCAACACCGGCCGTTCTTTCTCTACCTGGCGCATTGGGGTATTCACAACCCGCTGCAGGCGAGCAAGGCGGACTACGATGCGCTTGCGCACATCGAGGACCATCATCTGCGTGTGTACTCGGCGATGATCCGGGCGGTGGACCGCAGCGTTGGGCGTATCACCGAGCGGTTGGAAACGCTGGGGTTGGCAGAGAACACCCTGATCCTCTTTACCAGCGACAACGGTGGCGCCGGTTACATTCAGTTGCCGGACGTCAACAAGCCGTATCGCGGCTGGAAGCTGAACCACTTCGAAGGCGGCACACACGTACCGTTCCTTGCGCGTTGGCCGCAGCGCATTCCTGCCGGCAGCAGCTTCTCAGCGCCCGTGCACCATGTGGACCTGTTCCATACCATTGCAGCAGCGGCCGGAGTGCCAACGCCATCAGACCGGCGCATGGATGGCGTGGATCTGGTGCCATTCGTCACCGGCGAGCAGGCCGGCGTGCCCCATGAAACCCTTTTCTGGCGGGAGGGTCACCATCAGTCTGTGCGCCATGGCGACTGGAAGCTGATTCGCGCAGACCGGCCTGACAAACGGTGGCTGTTCGATCTCTCCCTGGATCCCACGGAGCAGAACAATCTGGCGGCGCTTCGCCTGGATATGGTGCAGGCGCTAGAAGCGCTCCTGGATGCGCACAACGCGGAGCAGGCGGAGCCCATGTGGCCTTCGGTGATGGACTCGCCGCAACGCATCGACAAGCACGGTGGAGAACCCTTTGAGGCGGGCGACGAATACATCTACTGGCCGAACTGAACGCTGGATCAGATGTTGATCGTCTGTGTCCGGCCGGCGTGTACCGCCTGCTCGTACACGTAGCGAGCGGCGGCCAGGTCCTGGGATGCCACGCCGAGGGATTTGTACACGGTGATCTCCCCGGTTGATTTCCGTCCTGGGCTTCTGCCGGCGGTCACCTCGCCGATCTCGGCGAGTATGTGCGACTCATCGATTCTGCCCGCAGCGACGGCAGTGAGATATTCCCCGGCCTGGGCGAGGGTGCTCGGCTTGTAGTCCACGAAGTAGCGGGCACGGGCGACGAGATCGGAATCCGCCTCGGCGCGGTCAGGAAACGATGAGCCTACGAGGTTTACGTGTGTTCCCTCGTCTACGTCGCGACCGAACAGCAGCGGTTCGGTGGCAGAAGTTACGGTGCACACGACATCGGCGCCGCTGACGGCTTCGGCGACGCTTGCGCAGATCTGAAACTGTGCATCGAGGGTGCTGTGTTCAGCCAATGCCTGGGCTTTGCCTGCGTCACGCGCCCAGATGTGCACGGTGCGTATGTTGCGCACGCAGGGGATGGCCGAGAGGTGCGCCTCGGCCTGCTCACCGGCGCCGATGATGGCAAGCGTTGTGGCATCTTCACGGGCCAGCGCACGGGTGGCGCTGGCGCTGGCTGCAGCGGTGCGGATCGCGGTGACCAGGCCGCCATCCATGATGGCGAGCGGCTGCCCGCGCTCGGCTTCGTAGAGCACCATCAAGCCCATGTGTGAGGACAGTTCGCTGCCGGCGTTACCTGGAAACAGGCTCACCAGTTTGATGCCGAAGCACTGCGGTTCGCCAAGATAGCCGTACATCATGCCCATCATGCCGTTGGGCAGCGGCAGGCCGTGGCGCAGCGGCAGGGTCACCTCTCCGGCGCTCGTGATCTGCATGGCCTGCTCCACCACGTCGATGCAGGCGGGGTAGGTGAGAATGTCCACGAGATCCTCGGAGGCGATGGCATGCAGCTTCATAAGGGTTCTGACCTCTCAGAAAACAAGTTGTTCGACTGCCGTCAGCCCGGCCTGCAGTGCCTGCGTGCGCCACGTGGCATCTGCCGGTGCGTGCTGATCCCACATAAGTTTGCGCAGGGCCTGTGCGGCATCGGATTGTGCCTGGCCGTGACGTTCGAAGCGGTGCTCCTGCAGCAACACCGGCAACGTATCCGTAGGCGGCAGGGTGCCCATCTCCAGAACCATCGACGTAACCGGTATACCCGCAAATAGGCGTTCGTAACCTTCGGTGGGGTGGCCAACCGCCGGATGCAGCGTGCCGCCATCGGCGCGCTGGGCGAGGGGAGCGGTGATCTCCGGGCCGAAACGGCTGGTAGCGCGGGCCACGCCCGACGCATCCTGCAGGCACACCAGGCTCGGCACGGCGAAGGGCCCCACGCCGGTGTGCAGATCCAGCACCACGAGGTCCGTGACCTCGCCCACGAAGGGTTGCAGCAGTGACTCCAACACACCGCGCGACCAGCAGGGCTCTGTACCCCCGTAGGAAAACCCGTGTGGGTCGTCGAACTGGCCGCCCATGATGCCGGCGATGTAGCCCCGTCCCATCTCCTCGGCCATCGCGGCGAGCGTGCGGTCCGCCTCATCGGCTGCATCCGGGGCTGCGTTCAGCCAGGGTGCGAGGCGCTCGTAGAGCGGGTTGGCTGGAAAAGGCGGCGTGGAAAAGTTGCGGCACAGATCGATGTTGCCGTCGGTGAAGCGGCGCTGGTGGTAGGCGCCGAAACAGTTGATGGCGTGGAGGAGCAGGAGCGTCACCTCTTCAGGAATCATGACTTCGCCATCCAGCACAGCGCACTGCACCGCGGATCCAAAAGGCAGTTCTACGCCGTGCGCGCCGGAGATCAGAACGCGCAGCTTCGGGCCGCTGCCGATCTGTACGGCGTCTACGGCAACTCCCGCGTTGCCGAGCGTCGGGTGGGGGAAGCTTCGTACGTTGTGTGCGTTGGCCCCGGCGGATTGCACAAAGTGCTCGCGGCAGGTGTGGTAGTCGGTGCCGAACTTCATGCGTTGGCACTCTTCATGCGCTGGCGCGTATGTGATCTGCAGCCTTCTCGCCGATCATGATGCAGCTTGCGTTGATGTTGCCGCTCGGCACGGTGGGCATCACAGACGCATCAGCCACCCACAACCCTTCGACGCCGCGCACTGAAAGCTCGGGAGTGACTACCGCGGCGTCGTCTGTGCCCATGCGGCTGGTGCCGCAGGCGTGATACATCAGAAACGCCTCGGCGCGGATGTGCGCGCGCCACTGATCGTCGGTCTGCACAGCCAAGCCGGGCGCCCGTTCGTCGGTAACGTATCGGCCGAGGGCTTCGGTGGAGTACAGGCTGCGCGCCAGCCGTCCGCCTTCCATGAGCTGCTCGATGTCGTCCGGGTCGGCCAACGCTTCGAAATCGATGCGCGGCGGGGCAGTGGGATCGGCGGAGGTGAGGCCGACGCTGCCGCGGCTGCCGGTGCGGCACAACCCCACGGCAATGGTGACCGCCGGCGTGCGGTACACACCAGGTTTGCCGCCGGTGACCTGCATCGCGAACGGCGAGAAGATGAGCTGCACGTTGGGTTGGCTCAGATGATCGCGTGTGCGCGCCAGCGCATGGGCGTGTCCAACCGGCATCGTCAGCGCGCCGCGACCGCGCAGCGCGAAATCTGCCGCGTGCTTCAGGCTGCGTAGTGGTGTGAGCTCGCTGACGATCGTCGGCACATTGACGTGGGCGCTGGTGCGCAAGCCCACATGTTCCTGCAGGTTGGCACCCACTTCCGCACGATCCAGGCGGGGCGTGATGCCGTGCGCGCTGAGTGCCGCGGCGGGACCGATGCCGGAAAGCATCAGAAGCTTCGGCGTACCTATGGCACCGGCGGACAGCACGACGCCCTGGCGTGCGGCAACCCGTACTTCGCGGCGGCCTTGGGCGTAGCGCACGCCGTTGGCGCGGGGTCCCTGGAACGTCACCTCGAGGGTCCGGCAGCCGGTGCGGATCGTGAGGTTGCTGCGCGCTCTGGCGGTGTCGAGGTACGCAGCAGACGTACTGTGCCGCCAGCCGTTACGTTGCGTCACCTGGCAATAGTCCACACCTTCCGCGTCGCCGGAGTTGAGATCCGCTGACCGCGGAATGCCTGCCTCTACTGCGGCCTGTACGAAGGCATCATCCAGTGGGTGGGGGTAGCGCGGTGCGCTGATGCTCAAGGGGCCGTCAAAACCACGGTTTTGCGCATCGCCACGGTCGCTGCGCTCCATGCGGCGGAAGTAGGGCAGTACATCGTCGTAACTCCACCCCAGCGCCCCCTGTTGCGCCCAGCCGTCGTAGTCCCAACGGTGGCCGCGCACGTACATCATGCCGTTGAGGCTGCTGCTTCCACCGAGCATGCGGCCGGCGGGCCACGGCTCCTCCCGGCCGCCGCGGCTGGCGTCGGCAGATGCGGGGTAGTGCCAGTTGGTGGTGTTGCTGCCTATGAGCAGTGGGATACTCGATGGGATACGGCTTGCCGTTGCGTAGTCGCGGCCGCCGGCCTCGAGCAGCAGGACGCGGACGCGGTCGTCCTCGCTCAAACGGTGGGCGATGACGCTACCGGCGGAGCCAGCGCCCACGACGATATAGTCGAACTGTTCGATCATGGTGCTTCCGGAATCTTGCCTCGCAGGTAAGCGGCGATGGCTGCAAGCGCTGCGTCATCGAGGGCGTTACCCCGAGCCGACGCCGCCATGGTCGCAGAGGCAGGGTCGGTAGGGGTGGCGGATTCGAAGTGACGGTAGCGGCGCGTAAGGTACCAGGCGCTCATGCCGGCCAGCCGCGGCGCGTCGAGCATCTCGTTACCTTCGCCGTCCTTTCCGTGACACACGGCGCAGGGTTGCCAGGCTGACTCGCCGAGCGTTGCATCGCCTGTGGTCAGATCGGGGCTTGCTGCCCACGGTAAGGCAGCGACCCGTTCCGCAACCGCATCAAGCGTCTCGGAATCGCGTGTATACAACGGAGCGAGCAGCGCCATCTGCTGCGCCCAGGCATCGTCATTCGGGCCCCCGCGGCTGCCGGCGGCGTAGCGCTCCAACTGCTGGCGCACGTAGCGCGCGCTCAGGCCGGTGAGGTTCGGCGCACCCTTGGCAGGTTCGCCGCGACCGTCTTCCCCGTGACAACTGGCGCAGGCGAAATAGACATCGCTCGGATCGGCGGATGCGTGCTCCGTTGTGACGAACATCAGGCCGAACAGCGCCATCAGGCAGATGTGCTTATTCAATGGCGTTACCCATATCGATGACAATTCTCCACACGCCATCTGCACCGCGTTGCCAGACGAACAGAAACTTGCCACGTTCGGGCCCCCAGGGGGCATCTTCGCCGGTGGCGCGAAACTTCAGGTGCGAAGCGTAGGTGCCCCATGTGGTGACGGTATCGCCCTGCTGGCGCACGCCCTTCACCTCCACGTCGAATTGTGCTGCCTTGAACGTGTCGAACACCAGGTTGCCGAAGGCTCGAATGGCATCTTTGCCTTCGTCCGCGGGGCGTCGGTTGTGCAGGGCAACCGCGTCGTCGGCGAACACCTCGAGCCAACGCTCGAGATCGGCGCTGCGAAACGGTTCGACGTAACGGCTTTGCACCATGGCTTCAAAGTCCGCCGGTGCGGGTGGTGTCGAGGCGCAGGCGGTGAGCGCCACAATGCACATCAAGTAGGTGATTTTCACGGGTTCTGCTCCGCAAGCTTGCCGCGCCGGATCAGGCGCTGGCGTATCCATTCGTGGGTTTTCGGGCTCAGACGGTGGGTCCACAGCAACCAGGCGCCAGGTATGGCAATCAGGCCCGGAAGGCACAGCGCCACGATCATCATGTTGTTGACGGACTGCGCGGTATTCTCCGTGCCGGGTGCGAAACCCGCCAGACCCGCCAGCGGCAGTGCGAGACCCACGCCGACGGCGGCGGCCATCTTGTGGCCGAAGTTATACAGGGCCATGTACAGGGCCGCGTCATCACCCAGGCCACGCCACATGCCAAACTCGATGGTGTCGGAGACCAGCGCCGGCGGCATCACCCAAATGACACTGCTGACGATGCCTAAGGCCGCAAACACGCAGGCAGTCGCCACCAGGCCGGTGCCCGGAAACAGAAACAGAACGGGCAGGGCGCCGAGGAACGCCAGGCCACCGATGGCAAGTGCACGGTGCCGCGACCAGCGGCGGGCCACCCACAGCCAGAAAGGCAAGCCGGCGAGGCCGAAGACGTACTGCACGAACACCAGCCACAGGAAACCACCGCTCGGTAAACCCAGGCCGGCTTCCACGACGAACAGTACCAGTGCGTTGTACACGCTGCCGCCGAGCCAGAGCAGAAAGGTGCCCGCCAGCAAGCGGCGCAGCGGGCCGTTACGAGGTATCACGCGAATGGCGGTAGCAAACGGTGTGGTGGAAGCAGCCTGCCCTACTGGCACGCTGAACATCACGGCGATAACCGCGAGCGGCATGAGGATGTACAGCGCGTTGGCGAACACGTCGAGAATCTCACGCAACGACGGCTGCATGCCTGCAAAGATGATCAACGGCACGGATGTCGCCAGCAGATTGCCTGCCATGGTGCCGGCTTCGCGCACCGACACGATGTGTGTGCGGGCGTGGTAGCCCCTGGCTATTTCGGCGGCCATCGACAGGTAGGGGATCTGCACCATGGTCAGCGCCACGTAGAAGCACAGCGCCGTGATGAACAGGTACGTGGTACTGATTCCTTCAGGGGGCTGCAGAAACGCATGCACGCCGATCAGCAGCAGCGGTACGCCCACCAGTAACCACGGCTTGCGGCGCCCCAGCCGGGAGTTGGTGCGGTCGCTCATGTAGCCGATCGCCGGGTCGATGATGGCGTCCCAGGCCCGGGCGAGCAGGAACACGAAGCCGACGGTGGCGATGTCGAGCCCGGTTACGGTGGCGTAGAACGGCGGCAGATAGACGATGAGCTGCATCATCAGCATCGACAGCGGTACCGCCAGCGTTGCGTAGCCGAAGGTTCTCCAGTTGCTGAGCGTTTCCAATGTGGCTCTCCCCCGAGAAGCTGCAGTCTACCAGCCGCTCATAAGTGGGCTTTATGTGATGCAAAGGAAACTCTATGACGCCTGTGTACACTGCCGGTATGCGACGCAGAAACTTACTTCGTGCCGGTCTGTCGGCACCCTTAGCCGGAGCCGCGCTCGGTGGCTGTGTCACCCCGGACGCGCAGCGCTTTCAGGGCACACATCGCCGGATGGTATTGCGCGACGACCCGGATTATGAACGCTGGCGTCAGGGCATGGCCTGGCAGACGTTCAAGCACGACCGCTACCCGGATGCCATCGCCCGCCCGCGCACGACGCTGGAGGTGGCGGAGGCGGTGACCTACGCCCGACGTAACCGCTTGCAGGTGGTGGCCCGCTCCGGTGGCCACAACGTCAGCGGCGCGTTTTTGCGCGACGGCGGCATGCTGCTGGATCTCGGCGCTCTGCGAGGGGCTGAGGTGGATGTCTCACGCGGGAGTGCGTGGGTCGAGCCGGCGCTGTGGAGCCGCAACCTGGCGCGGGTACTTGAGCCGCAAGGCTTTGCGTTCCCCTACGCCCACTGCGGCACGGTACCCATGGGCGGCTACCTGCTCGGCGGCGGTGTCGGGCTCAACGGCGACAGCTGGGGCGGCATTGCCTGTGCCAACATCCTCGAGGCAGAGGTAGTGCTTGCGAGCGGTGAGCTGGTGCGTGTGAATGCCGAGCAGCGGCCGGACCTTTACTGGGCCGTCCGCGGCGCGGGCACGGGCTTTCCCGGTGTAGTTACCCGTTACCGTCTCAAACTGCACCCGGCGCCCAGGGTCCTGCTGTCGAGCGCCTACGTGTTTACCTTGGCCGCGGCCACGGACGCGGCGCGCTGGATGGAGCGTGAGCGCCGAGCTGCGCCGGAGGACACGGAACTGATGATGCTGATGGCGCACTCCCCCCAGGGGCCGGTGGCCATCGCCCGATTTGTCGCCTTCACTGCCGAGCAGGCGCGGGCTGAACAACTGCTGGCGCGTTACGCCGCAGCGCCTGAGGCGCACAAGGCGCTGGTGCGCATGGAACGTGTGCCTACCACTTTCGAGCAATGGTTTCGCGAAAGCGTCGATGCCAGCCGCGGTCTTGGTTTTGGCAGCTACGGCGTGGAAACCATCTGGACTGATCGCCTGGCGGAGAGCATCGACGCGGTGGCGTCGGCTTTCGCGGAGGCTCCCTCCGCCATGTCGCACATTCTCATCTCGCCGCGCATTCACACGGCGACGCCCGAGCAGGCGGCGTTTTCGATGTTCGGGGAGGCGTTCATCGGCGTGTACAGCGTGTGGGCGGATGGTGCCCATGCGGCCAACTTTGCCTGGCTGGAGCATTGCGCGCAGCTGCTCGCGCCCTTCGCGAAAGGCCGGTACGTGAACGAAACCGATGGTTTCGCCGCCCCTGAACGGGTGCGCAGCGCTTTCTCCGAGGAGGCCTGGAAGCGCCTTGCTGACGTGCGTGAGCGGGAAGATCGCCAGGGTGTGTTTCACGGATTTCCTGGCTGGGGATGAGTGCCGGCGGTTTGCTTCGGCGCCAAACCGGGGTACAACGTCTGTCGGAGTGGGAAGGAGCGGAAGCATGAGATCCATGTGGTGGTGGGTGGCCGCGCTGTTGCTTGCGGCCTGCAGCGAGAGTGTTGAGCCTGTAGACAGCGAACCAGAGGCGCGCGACGCACCGGAAAGTGCGCACGAACCGCAGACGGTGGATGACGCCGTGGCCGAGGCGCAACTTGCCGGCAGACGATTTGCTGGCGAGCTCGAGATGCCCGGACATCTGATCGTCGGTGATGCGGCGCGCAATGCTGGCCGGCGTGCCTACTTCGGCGATCTGCACGTGCACACCGAATACTCGTTTGATGCCTTTGCCTTCGGCACCATCGCCTCGCCCGATGACGCCTACCGCTACGCGCAGGGGGAGCCGTTGCGCCACCCGGGTGGTTTCGATGTTCAGCTCTCCCGGCCGCTGGATTTTTACGCGGTCACGGACCACGCGATGTTTCTGGGTGCCGTGCGCGAAGCGGCTGATACGAGCACGGAGTTTTCGAAGCTGCCTCACGTGCAGGCGCTGCACAATCTCAATGCACCTGAGAACATGACC
Organism: Gammaproteobacteria bacterium; assembly: GCA_030432795.1. Classification (GTDB taxonomy): domain Bacteria; phylum Pseudomonadota; class Gammaproteobacteria; order Pseudomonadales; family Azotimanducaceae; genus SYFY01. Next base: position 1,159 of record JAUILW010000030.1, on the reverse strand, counting down.
GCCGAGAGCGTCGTGCGACGCGGGCAGGCATTCGCGAGCTTCCTGCCGGAAACCCTGCGGGGCGTGCTGTCTGGGAGCATCGACGGGCAGATGATGAACGCGATCGCCCGCGACGCCTGGTCAGACATTATCCGTGCGGCGCAGGCCAACTATCGCCCCGGAGAATTCACGACGTTCGTTGCGTATGAGTACACGTCTACAACGGACGATCGAGGCAACCTGCATCGCAACGTCGTTTTCCGTGGGTCTGACAAGCTGCCGGCCATGCCGTTCTCCCGCTTCCATAGCCAGAATCCGGAAGGGTTGTGGGACTGGATGGATGGCCTGCGCAGCCAGGGCATCGAGTCACTGGCCATTCCGCACAATTCCAATGGCTCCAACGGGCAGATGTTCAAGCTCGTGGACTGGGCGGGCGACCCCCTGGATGACGCCTATGCGGAACAGCGTATGCGCAATGAACCGGTGATCGAGATCACCCAGGTAAAGGGTACGTCGGAAACCCATCCCGCGCTGTCTGACAACGATGAGTGGGCGGATTTCGAGATCATGCCGTACCGCATCGCCACCACGCTCGATAGCGCGCCGAGCGGCTCCTACGCGCGGGAAGCGCTGCTCAACGGCATCACCCTGGAAGCGCAGGGGGTGGCCAACCCTTACCAGTTCGGCTTCGTCGGTGCATCGGACACGCACACCGGTGCTGCGTACATCGAAGAGGACAATTACTTTTCCAAGGCTGGTCTGCTCGATGCGGATGGCGAGCGGCGCGGTTCGCTGCCGTTGACGGAGCAGCAAGTGGCCGCCATCGAGGTGACGGATCGGTTGTCGGTGAAGGAAGTGGACGGCAATAAATACGCCAGCGGTGCCTACGAGACCTGGGGGGCGTCCGGCGTTACCGGGGTCTGGGCAGAAGAGAACAGCCGTGAGTCCATCTACGACGCCTTTCGCCGCAAGGAGACCTTTGCCACCTCCGGGCCGCGCATGACGATTCGTTTGTTTGCCGGTTTCGACTTCACCGATGCGCTGCTCGACCGCGCCAATCTGGCCGACGCCTATGCAACGGGCGTTGCCATGGGATCCGAGCTGCTGGCGGATGGACAGCGGGCACCGAAGCTGCTGGTGAGCGCTACACGCGACGCCAACTCGGCGCCGCTGCAGCGGC
>JAUILW010000534.1 GCA_030432795.1 Gammaproteobacteria bacterium | reverse complement strand
GCGTCGCCTGATACCACTGTCGTCGGCACGATCGACATTGCACCCCACAGCGTGGTGGTGCTCAGCAATATGGAGAATGCTGCGTGAACCAGCCATCGTTTCAGGGACGCATAGAACATCACTTCGCCACCACTTTGGGGCGCAGCGCCGAGGAGCGCTCCGACTGGTACCTGTACCTCGCCACCGCCATGGCCGTACGCGACGACATCTTCGACAGCTGGCGGCGCACGAAGGAGCGGCGCCGCGACGAGGCAGATAAGCGTGTGTTCTATCTGTCCATGGAGTTTCTGCTCGGCCGCGCGCTGACGAATGCGGTGAACAATCTGCAGCTCGACGAAGGCGCTGAAGCAGCATTGCGTTCGCTCGGCACATCCCTCGAAGAGATGCAGGGCCAGGAGGCCGACGCCGGCCTCGGCAACGGCGGACTGGGCCGTCTCGCTGCCTGCTTCCTGGACAGCTGTGCCACCATGGACCTGCCGGTGACCGGCTACGGTCTGCGCTACGAGTACGGCATGTTCTATCAGGACATCGAAGACGGTTATCAGGTGGAAAGGCCTGATCACTGGTTACTGCGCGGCTACCCGTGGGAGATCGAGCGCTCGGAGCTTGCGCGCCGGGTACGTTTCTACGGCAGGAGCGAAGCCTATCAGGACGACTCCGGCAGCTTGCGTTATCGCTGGGTGGACAGCAAAGACGTGATCGCCGTGCCTTACGACCTGCCCATTCCCGGCGACCGTAACGGCGTGGTGAATACCTTACGCCTGTGGAGCGCGCAGGCTACCGACCGCTTCGACCTCGGCGAGTTCAACGCCGGCAGCTACGCCGAATCCGTGGCGCAGAAAAACGCCGCCGAGAACATCACCATGGTGCTCTATCCCAACGACGCCAGCGAGAACGGCAAGTCGCTGCGACTGCAGCAGCAGTACTTTCTCGCCTCCGCCAGCATGCAGGACGTGCTGGCACAGTGGTCGAGCGAGCATGGCAATGACTTCTCAGGGTTTGCCGCGGCACACTGCTTTCAGCTCAACGACACGCACCCCGCCATCACCGTGGCGGAACTCATGCGGCTGCTGCTCGACGAGTATCAACTCGGCTGGGACGCTGCCTGGGAAATCACCAGCCAGACGATCGCGTACACGAATCACACCCTGCTGCCGGAGGCTCTGGAGGTGTGGCCCGAGGCCTTGCTAGGCGAAATGCTGCCGCGTCTGCTGGACATCATCCGCGAGATCAACGCACGCTTCCTGCGCGATGTGGCCAGCCGCTGGCCAGGGGATCATGAACGCCAGCGCCGGCTGTCCATCATCTCCGACGATCCTGCGCCGCAGGTACGCATGGCGCACCTGGCGGTCGCCGGCAGCTTCTCCGTGAACGGCGTAGCGGCGCTGCACAGCCGCCTGATCACCGAAAACCTGTTTGCAGACTTTCATGCGCTGACACCGGCAAAGTTCAACAACAAGACCAACGGCGTAACGCCCCGGCGCTGGCTGCGCTACTGCAACCCGGAGCTCAGCGAGCTGATCACAAGCGCCATCGGCGACACCTGGATGAAAGACTTTGCGGCCATCGACGGCCTGCGGGCGCACGCGCAGGACGCGGCGTTCCACGAGCGGTGGCTCGCCGTCAAGCAAAGCAACAAACAACGGCTGGCAACCTTCGTGGCCGACGCCTGCGGCGTGCACTTCGATGCAGCGGCGATGGTGGATGTGCAGGTAAAACGCATTCACGAGTACAAACGGCAACTGCTCAACGTGCTGCACGTGGTACATCTGTACGACCTCGCACACCGCGACCCAGGCTCCTTGTCCGCACCACGCTTCGTGCTCATCGGCGGTAAAGCCGCACCGGGCTACGTGATGGCTAAACAGATCATCAAGCTCATCAACAACGTCGCTCGCTGCGTGAACGAAGATCCTGTGATGGGTGGCCGGTTACGCGTGGCATTCCTGCCCAACTATTCGGTAACTGCCATGGAGCACATCTGCCCCGGCACCGATCTGAGCGAGCAGATCTCCACTGCCGGCAAAGAGGCCTCCGGAACCGGCAACATGAAGCTGATGATGAACGGTGCGGTAACCATCGGCACGGCGGACGGCGCCAACATCGAGATTCTCGAACGGGTGGGCGAGGATGCTTTCTTCCTGTTCGGGTTGTCCGCGCAAGAAGTGATGAGCACCCGCGACAGCTACGACCCGCAGTCCATCATCGCCGGGGACGACGACCTGGCGCGCGTACTGGCACTGCTCGAAAAGGGCCACTTCAATCTCTTCGAACCCGGCATCTTCGATCAGGTGCTCGCGCAGATCCGCAGCCCCCACGATCCGTGGATGCTGGCGGCTGATTTCCGTTCCTACGTAGACGCCCAGAAGCGCGCCGAGGCGGCGTTCGCCGATCGCAGGCACTGGGCAAAGATGAGCATTCTCAACACCGCCGGCAGTGGCTTCTTCTCCTCGGACCGCACCATCGCCGAGTACGACCGGGACATCTGGCACGTGCATGGATGAACTGACTGAGAAGCGCGCCAGCGGCGTGCTGATGCACGTCACCAGCCTACCGCCTGCTGACGACGGCCTGCTCGGCAGCAGCGCCCGTCGGTTCGTGGACTGGCTGGTCGAAGCAGGCCAGAGCTACTGGCAGGTGCTGCCGGTGGGCCCCACGGGTTACGGCGGCTCGCCTTACCAGACCTATTCGTCGTTCGCCGGTGACGCCA
>JAUILW010000533.1 GCA_030432795.1 Gammaproteobacteria bacterium | reverse complement strand
GCTGGCCAGGATCATCATCTTGCCATCCGTCTCGCCTACGAAGACCGACCTGACAGCGTGGTGGGCTACCGCAGCGGCCTGCGCCTGCAACAGGCCAAGCGTCTGTCCAGCATCACCACCGAGGCGGGTGGCGCCGACGTCAGGCACTACTTTCTCGGCTACGACAACGATACCGTCTCCGGGCAGTCGCGCCTGGCACGCATCGACGAGTGCGCCGCGGACGGGTCCACCTGCTATGCGCCAACCACCTTCAACTGGCGCCAGCCACAAGCAGGCTGGAGCAGCGACACGGCGCTGCCCCCGGATGACCTGGTCGACGGCGAGGGTCGACTGCGCGGGATCGCCACGGATCTCAACGGTGACGGTCGGATCGACTGGCTGACCGCCTACCGCGATGGCGGAGGCGAGCACCGCGCCGCCTGGCTGGCCACCGGGTCCGGTTTCACCGCCGCCGGCGCCTACCAGCCACCATCCGTACTGGTCGACTACACGGCCAGTACGGATGGTGTCGTCCTGAGTGAACTCGTGGACGTGAACGGAGATCGTCTGCCGGACTGGGTCACCGGCTACCGGGATGCGGCCGGCACGCTGGTGCGCGAGATCAGCCTGAATGACGGCACCGGTTTCCGTGTGTCCGCACCCTACGACCTGCCCATCGAGCTCACCGATCTCACCGCCGGCAGCAACGGTCTGCGCAAGGCGCAACTGGTGGACATCAACGGCGATGCCCGTGTCGACGTCGTCGCTTCCACCCGTGACCCAAGCGGAACCGTGCAACAGGGAGCCTGGCTCAACACCGGCAACGGCTGGACCAGCAGCGCAGCCTTCACGCCGCCGGTGCTTGCCATCGACTACGCGAGCAGCGCCCGTGGCCTGGTTCTCGCTGAGCTTGCCGATCTGAACGACGACGGCCTGGCCGACTGGGTCCAGGCGGTGGAGACCGCCGATGGCAACCACCATCATGGAATCTGGTTGAACACCGGCAGCAACTGGACCAGCACCCCAGGCTACACGCTTCCCCTCGTGCTGGTGAGCCATCTCGGCGACGCCGAGGGCATCCCGCAGGCGGAACTCGTCGACATCAATGGCGACGGGCTGCTCGATGTCGTGCAGGCGCACCGGCGGCCGAACGGCAGCGAGGCTCGGACCGCCTGGCTCAACACCGGTGATGACTGGGTTCACGAGACTACACTGGCGCCACCGGTGATCCTGACCGAACGAACCAGCACGGGCCTGGATGCAAGCTACGGTGCGTTCCTCGACCTCAACGGCGACAGCCGTCCGGACATCGCGCGCAGCTTTCTCGATCAAGGGGGCAACTTCACGAGCCAGGCCTGGCGTCAGACGGCAACCGGCTGGGTCCAGGACAACAGCCTGTCGCTGCCTCTGGCGCTGCATGCGCTGCGCAGCGGCGAAGACAGCATTCCCCTCGGTGGCCTGGTCGACATGAACCACGACGGCGTCGTCGACCTGGTCCGCTCGGTGGACGGCTACACGCCGGTGACCCGGCTCAACGGCGTTGGCAGCAGCGGACTTGCCGATGTGCAGGCCATCGACGAGATCGTCACCGGCTTCGGCATGCAAACCCGCATCGAGTACGCCACCACCACGCACTCGACCGTCTACACAGCGCCCGGCAACGCCTACGACACCTATCCCGACCTGCCGATCACGGCACCGCAGGTACTCGTCGAGGCCGTGGAGGCCAGTGACGGCGTCGGCGGCACCCACCGTGCCGAGCATACCTATGGGGATGGCTGGATCAACCTGGTCGGCCATGGCGCACTCGGCTTCGGCTGGCATGACGTATTCGACCCGGCCACCACCACGTCCATCCGTGTCGAGTACGCCCAGGCGTATCCGCATGTTGGCCAGTTGTTGCGAAACACCAAGCGCATCGGCGGCAACCTCGTCTCGCAGACCGTGCAGACCCTGGCCAGCAAGTCCCTGCACGGTGGAATAACCGAGTATCCCTACGTCACGAACAAGGTCACCACCGCATACGAACTTGACGGAACGGAGATTTCCACCATCTCCGTCGCCACCAGCGTGGACGACTTCGGCAACGTGACCCAGTCAAGCACGCAGACCGCCGATGTCACCGGCACCTACAGCGAGACGGTGACGCAAAGCTGGCAGAACGACACCGCCAACTGGGTGCTGGGCAAGGCCACGGGCAGCGTCATCGAGAACACGGCGCCCAACGTCCCGCCGATGACCCGAACGACACAGCAGAACGTGAACGCCAGGGGTCAGGTCACCACCCGGGTCGTCGAGCCTGGACATGCCGACGCCCTCACCACCAGCTATGCCTACGACAGCTTCGGCAACATCACCAGCACGACCACCAGCGCCAGCGGACTGCCGAGCCGAACCGGCACGTTGACCTACACCAGCGACGGTCGTTTCCCGGCCACCGCAACCAATGCACTCGGCCACACGATCCGCCAGGTATTCGACGCTCGCTTCGGCGAACAGGTACGCAGCGAGGACCCCAACGGCGTGGTCACCACCCGGCTGTACGACAGCCTGGGCCGCCAGATCCAGGAAAAGCGCCTGCACCTGGATGACGCCGGACAGGTGAATGACGGTACCGATGTCGTTGTCTTCCAGTGGTGCGGTACGGGCGGCAACTGTCCATCCAATGCCCGCTACTTCGTCGGTGCGGTGGACAACGAGAGCGAATCGCCCGAGTCGGTGTACTACGACCC
>JAUILW010000532.1 GCA_030432795.1 Gammaproteobacteria bacterium | reverse complement strand
GTAACCCGGGATGATGGCGTGGCCAGGCGGCAAGGTCGCGGCATCGACGACGACGCCTGGGGCATTGAGCGCTATCAACGCAGCCTCAGAACCCTGAGCGAGATGCACAAACCGTCCATCGCGCAGATCCATGGCCACTGTATCGCCGGCGGCACAGACCTGGCACTGTACTGCGACATCCTCATCTGCGCGGACAACGCCAACATCGGCTATACCGCCTTGCGCAACATGGGCGCAGCGCCGAATCAGATGTGGCTCTACCACTGCGGGCCCCAGTGGGCGAAGCGTCTGCTGCTCACCGGAGATACGGTTTCGGGCGTGGATGCCGCAAAAATCGGCCTGGTTCTGAAATCGGTACCCGAGGACATGCTGGAAGCAGAGGTGGAGGGGCTCGCCGACCGGTTGAGCTGGATCGACCCGGAGATGCTCTCAGCCAACAAGCGCATCATCAACGTCGGCATGGAGCTCATGGGCGCGCAGACTCTGCAGCGTCTGGCCGCCGAAAACGATGCGCGCGCCCACACTACGCAAGCCGCCCGGAACGTTTTCAAACAGATCGCCAATGAGGGGCTGCAGGCGGCGCTGCGCGATCGCGATGCTCCGTTCGGCGATGGTCGGGCGCGGGTGGACGGGCCTGAGGTTCGGGACGACAACGGCCGGCTGATCAACTGACATGCAGCGCGCAAGACAGATCGACATCCTCAAAGAGCTGATGCGCCAGCTCGATGAACAGGTGAACATCGACGCAGGCGTGCAGTACAGGAACCCGGTAGAGGCATACACGTCTCCCAGCATCGCCCAGCAGGAGTGGCAGACGCTGTTCAAAGCGCATCCGCAGATGATCGGGCTCAGCGGCCAGCTTGCGGGTGCAAACACATTCTTCACCGTGGACGATTTCGGTGTACCGGTGCTCGCCACCCGCGATGCGCACGGCCGCTTTCGTGCTTTCGTCAACGCCTGTCGGCACCGAGGCGTGCGTGTGGCGAACGAAAACCGCGGGCAGGCGGCGCGCTTCACATGCCCTTTCCACAACTGGACTTACGCGTCCGACGGCGAGCTGGTGGGCGTGCCTCGCGCACAGGATTTCGGGCCGTTGAACCGGGCCGAGCACGGCCTGGTGGAGCTGCCGGCGCAGGAAGCGCATGGGCTGCTGTGGGTACACCCGCAGCCCAATGGGCACCTGGACGTGAGCAGCCTGCTCGGCAGCCTCGAAGACGAGATCGCGGGGTGGAACTTCGCCAACCTCGTGTACATGGGGCAATCGGAGCTGCGCAACCGGCTGAACTGGAAGCTGGCGAACGATACGTTCGGTGAGACCTATCACTTCCCGCGCCTGCACAGGAACACGCTGGGCAAGCTCTTTTACGGCGACGCGCTGGTGTATGAGACGTTCGGCCGTAACCACCGTTTCGTGTGGGCGAACAAAGGTATCGATGCGCTACGCGAGCAGCCGGAAGATGAGTGGAGCTACGAGGCAGGCGCGGGCTGGCTGTACTACCTCTTTCCGAATGTGCAGCTCAGCGGCGGCGGACACTCCGCCAGCGTGATCAAGATCTATCCGGACGGCGACAACCCAGGCCGCTCGGTGACGCGGGTGGATCACTACTACTCCCAGGAGATGATCGACGCCGCGAGCACTGCCAGCACGCTCATCAGCCCGCAGGAGGTGTACGACCCGCAGGCACGCCGAGGTGCTGCGCCCACCATCGAAGCCACCATGGAGATCTTCGACAGCACCATCGAGCAGGAGGACTACCGTATGGGCGAGACCACGCAGCAGGCGGCGGAAAGCGGCGTGATCGACCACCTGCTGTTCGGCCGCAACGAGCCGGCGTTGCACCACTATCACAATACGATTCGGTCAGCCCTGAAACTTCCACCGCTGGAGATGGTGTGACCCGACCGCGTCCTTGTTCACTGGTGCGACGGACCGCTGAAAAATCCGTAACGAGCGTTTTCACCGGTCGGATAGCGATAAAAGTGCCGCCCGCCCAGGACGATCTCTGCAGTGTGCCCGATCAACTCGAAGCCACAACGTTCCGCACTATGCTGGAACGCGCGGTTGGTCCAACTGGTGGTAGTGATGAGTTCGTGGACGTCGCCAACGCTTGCATACTCTGCGGCGGCCTGCCCAATCAGGCGGCTCATCAGCGCCCGACCTCTGAACTCCGGCAGCACAAACGCCTGAAAAAGGAAGCGCACACCTTCCGGCAGGCGCAGACCGATCCCGTAGAGCTGCCCGCTGCCACGATTGTTCCCGGGATCGATGGTTGATTCGCCGAAGCAGGCGTAACCCGCCAGCCTCCCGCGTTCGTCAATCGCGGCGAAACAGCGTACCCGACCCGCTTCCACCTGATCCATCGTACCCGGGTTCAGCTCGTTCGCCGGCTCGACCATGAAACCGCGTAGCTCTGCAGCTTCAATAAAGCGGCACCGAATCGCGTCATCAGACGCCGGCGCCTGCCGTACAGAATCGACGGCTACCCGGTAGATGCGGCTGACGTCACACGGCACCAGGCGTGTGAACCGCCTGAAGACAATCTCTGCCAAACGCGTGAGGCGCAAATGCACTCCTGATACTCACTTGCGGACGAAAAATATCGTAGCTCAGTGCCAACCACCTATTGTAAAATTTCTTTACTGACACTCCGGATAGCTTAAAGCAAATTAGACTGCCAGTTCGCGTTCGTAGTGCTCTGCACTACCGACGATGGATTGATCC
>JAUILW010000029.1 GCA_030432795.1 Gammaproteobacteria bacterium | reverse complement strand
GTGAGAACGCCTTCCCCGAACAGCCCGCCGGTGTCGATGAGCACGCAGGGCTGTCCGTCGATCTCCGCGCGGCCATAGCGCCGGTCGCGGGTGAGGCCGGGAACATCCGCCACCAGCGCATCGCGGCGCCGCGTGAGGCGGTTGAAGAGCGTGGATTTGCCGACGTTGGGCCGGCCTACCAACGCGATGGAGAAGGTCATTTGACCTCGATTTCGTACGCCACGAGCTTGCCGGAGTTGCCGAGCACGTAGACGACGCTGTCGGCGACGACGATGGCGCTGCGTATGCCTTTGCCGTCCACTTTCCGTCGCCCCATCATGCGCCCATCGCTTTGCGCCAGTACGTGCAGGTAACCCTCGTCGTCTCCGGTGAGCAGGTAGTTGGAAAATGCCGCCGGTGGGCTCAACTTGCGGCGATAGAAGGCGTCGCTGGTCCAGGCGATTTCTGCTGAGTCACGGTCGATGGCGGTAATCTCGTCGTCGCTGTCGATGGCATAGATCTGCCCATAGCCTTCCGCAAGATCCATGGCAGTGGAGATGTCTCTTTCCCAGATAGCCGTGCCGTCCTGCATGCGAAGTGCCTTCACGCGGCCCTGATAGGCGCCGGCGTACACGGTGCCGCCAACGACCAGCGGCTGGCCATCCACATCAACAATTCGGTCGAGCTCAGATCGCCCTTCGGGCAGCATGAGCCGGTGTTCCCAGGCAGGCTCACCATTGGACGCACGCAGGACGCTTACCTTGCCTGTGGAGAAGCCGGAGATGACCACGCCGTTGCTATACACAGGCGAGCTGGTGCCACGCAGGGTCAGCACGGGTACCTGGTTATTGAAGCTCCAGCGCTGCTCGCCGGTTTCATCCTCGAGCGCGACCAGGCGACCGTCGATAGTCTGGAGAAACACCAGGCCTTCGCCGGCAACCGGCGTAGACAAAACTTCGCTGTCCACGAACGAACGCCACACCTCGCTGCCATCCGCCGCAGAAAGTGCTACCACGTAGCCCGTGGTGGTGCCGATGAAGATGTTGCCACCACCTGTGCCGACGCCACCGCTGACGAAGCTCGGGTCTTTGCGGTCGAGGAAATTCAGGCTGGAAAGAAAGCCACGCTCCAACGGGTCGACCGCCGCCTCCCACACCGGCTTGCCTGTGAAACGATCCAGCGCCATGACCGTGCCGTAGCCGTCTGCGGCGTAGACACGATCGGCGAGCACTGCAGCGCGCAGCCGAAGATATTTCTTGCCGAGCCCTTTGCCGACGTCACGGCTCCACAGTGCCTTGAGGCGAACCTCTTCATCGAAACGCACGAGTTCGGCGGGCTCACGCTCGGCCTCGTCGTCATCGTCGTCATCGCCAACCCACGGCAACCAGGAAAACCAGGAACATCCCGCCATGGTAATCAGCATGGCGAGCCAGACCGCAACGCGTGCAGGGGACATCAAGGCGAATCCTCCGCGGTCTCGACGTCGTCGCCGCTCTCATCGGTATCCGTGTCGGGCGATGTTTCCGCGGCTTGCGCTTCTGTGCTTGCCGGACCTTCCCCCTCATCCGTCGCATCGACGTTTTCTACCGCTTCCGCGGGGACCGTCGGCGCGGACGGCTCCGCGCCTTCGGTGTTGGCCGCCTTGAGCGTCAGCAGCTGCGTTTGCGAGCCTTCGCCAGCGGCTTCGATTGCCTGGGTGTATGCCGTGTGCGCCAGCGTCCGCTCGCCCCGCGCTATGTGGATGTCACCTTTCATCTCCAGTGCCGCACGGCGGTAGCCGGGGCTGCGAATGGCATCGAGCAGGCGCAGCGCTTCATCGCCCCGATCCAGGCCTTGCAGGGTCGCCGCCTGCCGCAGCCGCGCCAGGTCGGCAATGAGCGTATCGCTCGGGTCGTCCAACACCTGCTGGTACAACACCGCGGCCGCTTCGAGATCAGCATCCTGTACGAGCGCCGCGGCTTCTTCGAACAACGCCAGAGCGTGATAGCTGCTACCCGGTGCAGATGCCGCGAGCTCCGCCAGCGCCACGGTGCGCGCTTCGCCCTCGGCTTCTTCGTAGGCCGCGAACAGGTCGGACGCCGCTTCGTTGGCAGCCTGCGTGCTGCTCTGAAACCAGCGCCAGCCCACGAAGCCGCCAACGACGACGACGATACCCACGAGCAGCATCGTGCCGTTTTCCTTCCACCAGGAGGCAATGCGCTCCAGCTGTTCTTCTTCGCTCATCAGGTCCGACACGACTACTCCTCTCTGAGCCGCTCCACGAGCTGCTCCACATTCAAATCCAATTGTCCCACGCTTGCATCGCGCAGCGCTTTCAACGCCACCCGCCCGGTCTCGGCTTCCTGCTCGCCGATGATCACGGCCCAGCTCGCGCCGCTTGCATCCGCGCGCTTGAACTGGTTCTTCAATTTGCCACCACCCATGTGCACACGCACCCCACACTCGGGTAACGCATCCCGCACAGCCGCCGCCACCGATTGGGCGTAGGCCGACAGGCGGACGTCCTGCACGCATACATACACGTGCGTGTTCGGACGCGACCAATCCACATTCGCATGCTCGTGCAGCAGCACGGCGCGATCGATGCCAAGGCCAAACCCCGCCGCTGGCGTCGGTCGACCACCCAGCGTTTCTACCAGCCCATCATACCTTCCGCCCGCACAAATAGCGGCCTGCGAGCCGATGTGCGGCGTGGTCCACTCGAACACCGTATGGGTGTAGTAGTCGAGACCCCGCACCAGCCCGGCATTGAGCACATACGGCACGCCTGCGGCGTCGAGTAGCTGCTGCAGAGCATCGAAATGCGCACGTGCCTCAGCGTCCACGTAGTCCGGCAGCCGCGGCGCGTCGGCGAGAATGTCCTGGGTCGAAGCTTCTTTGCTGTCGAGGATGCGCAGCGGGTTGGTGCCCAGGCGCCGACGACTGTCTTCGTCCAGCTCGGCTTCGAACGGCGTGAGGTACTCCACGAGCGCAGCCCGGTAGGACAGCCGGCTCTCCCGCGAGCCGAGGGTGTTGAGCTCGAGTGTGGTGAGCCCTTCAACGCCCAGCGCCCGCCAGCAGTCGCGAGCAATGAGTATGAGTTCGGCGTCTACGTCCGGCCCAGCGAATCCGAATGCTTCCGCACCGATCTGGGAGAACTGCCGGTAGCGGCCGCGCTGCGGTCGTTCGTAGCGGAACATCGGGCCTTCGTACCACACCCGCTGCGTCTGATTGTAGAGGAGCCCGGCCTCGTTGAGCGCGCGTACACATCCAGCCGTTCCCTCTGGCCGCAGGGCGATGGAGTCGCCGTCGCGGTCGCGAAACGCGTACATCTCCTTCTCGATGATATCGGTGGCTTCGCCCACCCCGCGGCTGAAGAGCTCGGTAAACTCGATGAGCGGCAAGCGCACTTCCTCGTAGGCGTAACGCGCCAACACACCGCGCACGGTAGCTTCCACGTGTTGCCAGCGACGCGCTTCATCCGGAAGAAGTACGCGCATACCGCGCACGGTCTGCACCATGGCTACTGCCCCACTACCAGATTGGCGACATTGTCGACCGTGTGCGCCACCAGCGGCACGGGCTCGCCGTTGAAGCGCAACGAAGCACCTGGGGCGTAGCCGAGCCGTAATCGAAACGGTGCTGCACCCACCAGATTGATCGGCCGCGTTGCCGTACCGAGGCGGGAGTACAGCCGGTCACCCGTCAGGGAGTGCACCTCCACCCAGCAGTCTGCCGTGAACTCGATGGAGAGTTCCGCATCTCCCTGCGGAGTGATGCGCCTCGCCGTTGCGGCAGGCGGTACTGCAACAACAACATCAGCACCGCTCTGGTCGCCAACGGGTTCTGCATCGTTTTCATCGAGCATCACCTCTACCGTCATCTCCTGCGCAGCAGGCACGAACTCTGTCGGGGCGTCTTCGGTTGCCTGGCCGGACGCCAGGGGCTGATCCGCAACAGGCGACTCCAAGGTCCCTGCCGTCGGCTTTCCATCAGCCGATGGCGCTTCCTCTTGCGGGTCGCCGCTGAGCAGCACCGCCAGAAAGGCGGCGAGCAGAACCAACACCAGCAACCCAGCACCGATGAGCACAACCCGGTTACCGCCGTTGAAAGTGGCGGCACGTGCAGCCGGCATGCGTTGCGTAACAGCACCGGCCAACATGGCGACCAACGGTTCCGGGTCGAGCTCGAGAAGCTTTGCGTAACTGCGCACGTAGCCACGCGCAAACACCAGATCAGGCATGCCTTCGGCATCGTTATCTTCGATTGCCGCGAGCGTATCGACAGAGAGATTCAACGCCTGGGCGACCTCCCGCCGCGAAACGCCAATCGCCTCACGGGCGGCCTTCAGCGCGGCTCCCGGGTTTGCTGGCGCCTGCGTAGCGGTCTGCGCGTCTACTGAGTCGTCGCCTGACACGCACGCGCCTCTTCGGAATCTGAATAGAGGTTCTTGAGCGCGAGCCCATAGCTCGCCACCTGGTCCGCATCGCCGGTAGCAACGCCGAGCTTCATGCCGAGGCACAGGCTGCGCGGATTCTGGCGGGCAAGGCGCTTGTAGTCTTCGTAGTAGGACAGTGCTCTGGGCAGGCGGCCATCGTCATAGGCCAGCGCTGAAAGCTCCAGAGCGCTGACCGGCAGCATGGGGTTAAGTGATAGCGCTCGCTCGAAAGCCGCTTCGGCGGCCTCGCGGTTACCCATGGCGAGCTCCGCCAGGCCGAGATTTTCATAGGCCTGGGGGCGCGCGTGATAGTCCGTGTTCTGCACCACCTGCTGCAGTTTCTCGATAGCCTCCTCCGGCCGAGCGCGACGCGCCAGAAACGTCCCATAGTTGTTGAGTGCCTGGGCGTTCGCGCGGTCTATGCGCAGAGCCTTTTTGTAGTAGTCCTCCGCCACGCCGACCTCACCCTCGGCCTCGTATACCAGCGCCAGAAGCACATGCGACTCCACGGAACGGCTGTCGATTTCCAGCGCTTTGAGAAGCGCGCGCTTGGCGTCTCCCCAGGAGCGGGCGTTGATGTAACCACGGGCCAGATCCAGGCGTGCCTTCACACGGCTCTGCTCGGATGCCGGATCCGGCATTCCACCTGAGCTGGTGGTGATGCAGCCGGTAAGCAGTGCAGCCAGCGCCAGGAGCGTTGCAATCCTTGTCACCATCCTCATCAAGATGCCAACTCCTCTACGGGCAGCAGGCGTCGACCTGCTGCGGTACCACCCGCACGAATCTGCTCTTTGTACCGGGCCTGCCGCTGGGTGCGATCCTGTACCCGCCCGACCAGTTGGCCGCAGGCAGCGTCGATGTCATCACCTCGCGTGGTGCGCAACATCGTCGAAAAACCGCGCTGCATGAGCGCCGTCTGAAACCTGCGCACCCGATTCATGCTGGGCCGCTCGAACCCCGATCCGGGGAACGGGTTGAAGGGTATCAGGTTGATCTTGCAGCGCACATCGCGCAGAAGCGTTGCCAGCTCCTCGGCGTGTGCCAGATCGTCGTTGACGCCACGCATCAGCGTGTATTCGATGGTCAGAGAGCGCCGCTCTCCCAGACTCACGATGTAGTCGCCGCACACCGACATGAGCTCGTCGATGGGGTACTTCTTGTTCAGCGGCACCAGCTGGCTGCGCAGCGGATCGTTCGGCGCGTGCAGGGAAATGGCAAGGGATGCATCGGTGCGGCCGATCATGTTGCGGATCGCAGGCACCACTCCGGCGGTAGAGATCGTCACGCGCCGCTTCGAGATGCCAAAGGCGAAGTCGTCCATGAGCAGATCCGTCGCGGTCATCACCGGCTCGAAGTTCAGAAGCGGTTCGCCCATGCCCATGAAGACGATGTTCGTCACCGCCTCGCCGCGCCCGGCGAGAAAACGATTCGCGATAACCACCTGGCCGATGATGTCGGCAGTGCTCAGGTTGCCATCGAAGCCCTGCTTGCCCGTAGAGCAGAAGGTGCAGTCGAGCATGCAGCCTACCTGCGAAGATACGCACAGCGTGTTGCGGTCGCGAGCCTCCGAACGATCGGGGATCAGCACCATCTCGACACAGTTGCCACCACCGACCCTGACAACCCATTTCACGGTGCCGTCCGTCGATTCGGCACGGTGTACCACCTCGGGCAGATCGAAGCTGACCGACTCCGCAAGCCACGCACGCATGGCCTTGGAAAGATCGGTCATCGCCGAGAAGTCGGAAATCTCCTGGTGGTACACCCACTTCATCAACTGCTTCGCGCGAAACGGTTTATGTCCCGCATCCACCAGGAACGCGGTCAGCTGCGCCTGATTGAGATCGAAGAAGTTGACGGCACGCATGATGGCGGGTCAGTCCCGCGGACAGAGCTCGGCGGCGTCGAAGAAGTAAGCAATCTCCCTCTCCGCCGAAGCCGGCGCGTCGGAACCGTGCACCGCGTTTGCGTCGATCGACTCGGCAAAGTCGGCACGAATGGTGCCGGGCTCCGCGTCCGCCGGGTTGGTAGCGCCCATGAGCTTGCGATTCACAGCGATGGCATCTTCGCCTTCGAGCACCTGAACCACCACCGGGCCCGAGCGCATGTAGTCGCACAGATCCTTGAAAAACGGCTTGCCGTCGTGCTCTGCGTAGAAGCCCTTCACCTGATCTTCGGTGAGGCGCATCATTTTCGCGGCGACGATTCGCAGGCCACCCTTTTCGAAGCGCGAATAGATTTCGCCGATGATGTTACGTCGCACTGCATCAGGTTTGACGATGGACAACGTCCGTTGAACGCTCATGACTGTTTACTCCAGGTTATTCCTACCCATCCGCCCAAACGTACCGGGTGTGAGCCCGATTACCGGGCAACAACCGCACGCCCAGCTGGCCATTTAGCCGCTAACCCATTGAAAATATTAGAATTTTGTTTGGGGGGACACTCTTGGGGCGCGTATTATACGCAATCATGCCGAGCGCAAGCCACCCACGACTTCTGCAACCCTTCGGGCGGCGGTTTCCACATCCTCCGAAGAGGTGTAGCGGCCAAGGCTGAAGCGCAGCGAGGCGTGCGCCAGATCGTTCGGTACACCCAACGCCCGCAGCACGTAACTGGGCTCGACACTGGCCGATGTACACGCCGAGCCCGTGGACAGCGCAAGATCGTCCAGCGCCAGCAACAGCGTTTCACCGTCCACATCTTCAAAGCCTACGTTGGCAAGGGCTGGCAGGCGCTGGGCGCCTTCGCCATGCAGGTGCGACCCCGGAATCTGCCGAAGATGTGACACAAGCCGATCGCGCAGCCCGCCCAGGCGGCGGTTCTCGTCGTCCATCTGCTCGCGCATGATCTGTGCGGCCGCGCCAAGGCCAACGATCTGATGGGTGGCCAACGTGCCACTGCGCAGGCCGAATTCGTGCCCACCACCGTGGATCTGCGGCTTCACCCGCACCGCCGGATCGCGCCGTACGAACAGTGCACCCATGCCTTTGGGGCCATAAATCTTGTGCGCGGAGATCGACAGCATGTCGATGGGCATGGCGCGCACGTCGATGGGCACCTTGCCGACACTCTGTGCGGCGTCGGTGTGAAACAGCGTGCCGTTGGTGCGACAGGCCGCTCCGATCGCGGCGATGTCGTTGACCACGCCGATCTCATTGTTGGCGTGCATCACCGAGCAGATCAGCGTGTCTGGCCGCAACGCCTGGGCCACCGCATCGGCCGCAATCGTGCCGTTTGCGAATGGCCGCAGATAGGTAACCTCGAAGCCCTGGTTTTCCAGATGTGCGCAGGTGTCGAGCACCGCTTTGTGCTCGATGGCGCTGGTGATGATGTGGCGCCTGGCCGCCCCTTCCGCCGCCCCTTTGATCGCCAGATTGTCGGACTCGGTTGCGCCACTGGTCCAGATGATTTCCCGCGGATCTGCATTGAGTAGCGCGGCCATCTGGGTACGCGCAAGCTCCACCGCTTCCTCGGCCTGCCAGCCGATGGCGTGCGAGCGTGAGGCGGGGTTACCGAAGTTGCCGTCGAACGTCAGACACTGCGCCATGGCGGCAGCGACGCGTTCGTCCACCGGCGTGGTCGCAGCGTAGTCGAGGTAAATCGGCCGGTTCACAGGTGGCGCGCAGCGATGAGATCGGGATGCAGCGGCTCTTTGCCAGGGTGGTGGCGCGTATTGCTTCGGTCAACCAGACTCGCCAGTGTGATATCCCGAAGATAGCCATCGATCTGATCGGACAGCTCCGCCCACAGGTCGTGCGTGAGGCACTGTGAGCCTTCCTGGCAGTCCGCAGCTCCATGGCAACGGGTGACATCCACCCCCTCACCGACCGCCGTGATGATGTCGGAGACGGTGATCTGCCCCATGTCCCGAGTGAACAGGTAACCGCCGCCCGGCCCACGGACACTCTCCAAAAGACCGGCACGACGCATGCGGGCAAAGAGCTGCTCGAGATAGGAAGCAGAGATGCCCTGCCGTGCGGCAACGTCGTACACGCTCACCGGCTCGCTGCAGTAGTGCAGCGCCAGGTCGAGCATGGCCGTTACCGCATAGCGGCCTTTGGTGGTGAGTCGCATGCCGGCGAGTATGCAATACCCGACTAAAACGGTCTACTAATCCTCCCGCACTCTAATCCTTCGGAACGGGGGGAGGCCGCTCGATGTGCGTAAGGATGCCGTGCAGCACCCCAACCTCCGTCTCATCGAGCTGTGTGCGGGCCAGCAGCCGGCGGATGCGTGTCATGGTCTGCCCCGGCTGCTCTGCATTGATGAAGCCGGTGCTGGTGAGCACCTGATCGAAGCGGGCGAGCAGCGCTTCCACGCTCGCCAGGGGCGCCGGTGGCCGGTCCCACACCAGCGGCTGCACAGGCTCCCCCATGCCCCGATAGAGCGCGTAGCAGATCACCTGCACCGCCATGGCGACGTTGAGCACCGGATACACCGGGTTTGCGGGAATCTCGATGTGGGCGTTGCAGCGCTGCAGCTCCTCGTTGGTGAGCCCCGAGTCTTCGCGCCCGAAGAGAACGGCAATACGCTGGCCGGGTCGCTCCCGCACTTCGTCGGCGAGTGCCTCAGGGGTGAGTACCGGCCAGGGAATTCGCCGCTGGCGGGCGCTTGTGCCCACCACCCACTGGCAATCGTCGATAGCCTGCGACAACGAATCACACACGCGGCAGGCCTCGAGCACGTCGTCGCCGCCGGCGGCCCGCCAAAGTGCCTGTGGATCCGGGTACCGTTTTGGGTTCACCACGTAGAGATGCTCGAGCGCCATCGTCTTCATCGCCCGGGCGGCAGCACCGATGTTGCCCGGGTGGCTCGGCTCCACCAAAACGATGCGAATCTCTGTCGTCTGCTTCATGCCCTGCGCTCCCAAGGCGGCTACAATACGCGGCCGCCGATTCTACAGGACTATCGATGCACGCCTACGTGAACATGGCGCTCCGCGCCGCCCGCCGCGCCGGGCAGGTCATGCTGCAAGCCATGGATCACCTGGAAGGCCTGAAGATAGAGCAGAAAGGCCGCAACGATTACGTCTCCAACATCGACAAGGAGAGCGAACGGATCATCGCCGAGGTGATACACAAGGCCTATCCGGACCACGCCATTCTTGGTGAGGAAGGCGGCCAGCTCGTGGAAGGTGCACAGTACACGTGGATCATCGACCCCCTCGACGGCACCCTGAACTACCTGCAGGGTATCCCGCACTACTGCATTTCAATCGGCGTGATGAAGGGCAACCAGTTCGAGCACGCGGTAGTCGTCGACCCTCTGCGCAACGAGGAGTTCAGCGCCACCCGCGGCGCCGGTGCGCAGCTCAACGGCAAACGCATTCGCGTCACCGGTCGCCACCACATCGACGAGGCGGTGCTCGCGACCGGCATCCCGCCTGGGTCGATTCAGGCGCACCTCGACGCCTACATGGGCAGCTTGAAAGACTTTACCGGCGCTTGCCGCGGCGTGCGCCGCATGGGTTCGGCGGCGTTGGACCTCGCATACGTGGCCGCCGGACGCACCGACGGATTCTGGGAGATGGGGCTGAGCCCCTGGGACATCGCCGCCGGCACATTGCTCGTGCGCGAAGCCGGTGGCTTTGTGGGCGACTGGCGCGGTGGGGATACGTTCTTCAAGACCGGCAACATCGTTGCGGCCAACCCGAAGCTGTTCAAGACGATGGTGCAGACCCTCCGGCCGCATCTGACCGCAGAGATCCGCTGACCGGCAACGCCCAGGCTCAGACGGTCAGGGGGCTTCTTCCGCCGCTTCTTTTTCCGGAATCAGTAGATCCTCGCGGCTGATATTCATCGCCAGAAGCACCGTCGCCGCCACGTAGATCGACGAGTAGGTACCTACCACCACACCAATGGTCAGCGCCGAGGCAAAACCGCGAATCATCTCGCCACCGAGAAACAGCAACGCCAACAGCACGAACAACGTCGTACCGGACGTGACCAGGGTGCGGCCCAGCGTCTGGTTCAGAGATTTGTTGATGGTCGCCACCGAGTCATCGCGACGGCTGCGGCGAAAATTCTCCCGTATGCGATCAGACACGACGATCGTGTCGTTCAAGGAGTAGCCGATCACCGCCAGAAGCGCCGCAAGCACGGGTAGATCAAACGTCCAGCCAAATACCGCGAAAAGGCCCAGTACGATGACCACATCGTGCACCAGAGCAACCACTGCACCCACGGCAAACTGCTTGGTGAAGCGGAACAGGATGTAGACCATCACGACGGCGAGGGCCGCAAGCATGGCAAGGCCGCCGTCCTCGGTAAGTTCCTGACCTACCGCTGGCCCGACGAAATTCGACTGCCGCAGCTCCACGTTGGCAAACGTGTTACGCAGCTCGCCGGCAATCTCATCGCCCAGCTTGCTCTGGTCGATGTTGTCCTGCGGTGGCATACGGATGAGCAGCTCGGTATTGGTGCCGAAGTACTGCACCACCCCATCACGATAGCCATCCGCTTCGAGCTGCTGGCGTACCGTTTCAGGATCCACCTCGGTTTCGAAGCCCACTTCAAGAAGCGTACCGCCGGTGAAATCCAGACCGAAGTTGAGCCCTTTTACCGCGAGCGCTACTACGGAGCTGAGTACCAGCAGAACGGAAATCGCTGCAGCGATCTTTCGGCCCGCCATGAAGTCGATGTTCATATGGTCACCTTCTTCAGATCGCGGCCACCGTACATGAGATTGACCAGGCTGCGGGTGCCGACAATGGCGGTAAACATGGAGGTGACGATGCCGACAGCGAGCGTCACCGCAAAGCCCTTCACCGGACCGCTGCCGACGCTGAACAGAATGATCGCCACGAAGAACGTAGTCAGGTTGGCGTCGAGGATCGTCACGAAGGCACGATCAAACCCCGCCTGGATGGCCTGCTGCGGCGGTCGCTCCTTGAGCTCTTCACGAATGCGGGAAAAGATCAGCACGTTGGCATCTACGGCCATGCCCACCGTCAACACGATGCCGGCAATACCCGGCATGGTCAGCGTGGCGCCGAGTATGGACATGATGGCAACGATCATCACGAGGTTGGCGGCCAGTGCAACGTTTGCGGCGAAGCCAAAGCCCTTGTAGTAGACCAGCATGAACACGACCACAAGCGCCAGGCCGATCATCAGAGACAACTGCCCGCGCTCGATGTTCTCATCCCCAAGACTCGCACCCACGGTGCGCTCCTCGACGATGTACATGGGAGCGGCCAGCGAGCCGGCGCGCAGCAACAGCGCGAGATCGCGCGCTTCCTGAAACTGCAGGCCGGTAATGCGAAAACGGAAGCCCAGCGCCGAATTGATGTTGGCGACGTTGATCACGCGGCGGTTGGTGGTCGTGAAGTAGCGGATCTCCTTCTCGCCTTCCGCGTTGGTCACCTCGCGCTGCTGCGGCACCTGCTCGATGAAGATGATGGCCATGTCGTCGTTGACATGATCCTTGGTGACATCGTTCATCTTCTCGCCACCGTCGGCATCGAGCGTGATGGACACCTGCGGCTGGCCGGTTTCCGGGTCGTAGTCCTGCACGGCATTGATGACATCGTCGCCCGTGACGATGTTGCGCCGCTGGAGTTGCACCGACGAACCCTCGTAGTTGTAGGACTCGCACTCCGACGGACGGTCGTTCGGCAGGCACACCAGTCGGAATTCGAGGTTGGCGAATTTGTTAATGATCTCTTTGGCGCGGGCCGGGTCCTGCAGGCCCGGCAGGTCCAGAACGATGCGCTCTCGGCCGAGGCGCTGGACCTGCGGTTCGGCAACGCCGAGCTCGTTCACCCGGTTGCGCAGGCTGGTAAGGTTCTGGGAGATGGCGAAATCCTGCAGCTCACGCAGCTTTTCTTCGCTGTATGACAAACGCAGCGCCGGGTTACCGCCAATGGTGCGTTCCTGGATGAGAAAGCCGTCGTTGTTCTCTTCTATGAGCGCAAGGCCCCGCTCGCGGGTTTCGTCGTTCGGGAAAGGAATCTCCAGATGATCGCCCTGTACCCACTCACCCGCCACGTAGCGGATGCGCTCATCAACGAGCAGGTCGCGGAAACCATCGGACGCGCTCTTCAAACGCGAACCAAGAAACTGCTCCATGTCCACTTGCAGGAGGAAATGCACACCACCGGACAGATCGAGCCCCAGCGACATTGGCTTGCCGCCCATGTCGCGCAGCCACTCAGGGGTTGTGGACGCCTGGTCCAGGGCAACGGTGAACTGTCGCGCGCCAGAGCTGTTGATGCTCGCCTCCACCGCCCGCTGGCCATGGTGTTGATCGTCGCGATTGGCAAGCCGTACGAGTGCAGTATCGCCGTCGAGCTCGGAGCCGATGATGGTCAGGCCCTCGGCCTTGAGCGCGCCGACAACCCTATCCAGCAGATGCTGGTCGACGAATGCATCGCTCGCCAGCGCCTTCACGCGCAGCGCGGGATCGGGTTGATAGAGGTTAGGGGCTGCGTAGATGCCGCAGATCGCCACCACAAACAAGACGAGCAGGTAGCGCCAGAGGGGTGCTGTGTTTGGTGGACGCGGCTTTCCCTGCGGCAGGATGAAGCTTTCGCCCACCAGGCGACCATTGGCCATGGGCTACTTGTCGCTGTCTAGGGACTTGATGGTGCCTTTGGGCAGCGTCGCGCCAACAGCGGACTTCTGAATGCGCATCTCCAGTTTGTCACCGATCTGCACCTTCACGAAATCGTCTTCTACCTTGACGATCTGCCCGACAATTCCGCCCGCGGTAACCACCTCGTCACCCTTCTCCAGGCCACCGATGAGGGCCATATGCTCTTTGCGACGCTTGTTCTGCGGGCGGATGAGCATGAAATAGAAGAGCACGATAATGCCGCCCATCATTACGAACGGCATCCAGCCTGGCTCGCCTGCCGGTGCGCCTGCGGCGCCGGCTGCGTATACGGTGAAGTCGGTGAGATTGGTCATGAGGGGTGGTTCCAACCGATGTAGAGGTCGTTTCGAAGGGCCGCGAATGTACCCGTTTCGATGGAGGCGCGCAAACGCGCCATCAGGTGATGGTAGTAGTGCAGGTTGTGCTGCGTCATGAGCATGGCGCCGAGCATCTCGCGGCAACGATCGAGATGGTGCAGGTAGGCCCGCGAGTAGCGGTTGCAGGTGCTGCAGGCACACTCGGCATCGAGCGGCTCATCGGCATCTTTGTGCACGGCATTGCGGATCTTCACCACCCCGCGGCTGGTAAACGCAAATCCGTTGCGGCCGTTGCGGGTGGGCATGACGCAGTCAAACATGTCCACGCCCAGGGACACGCCCAGCACGAGATCCTGCGGCGTACCCACGCCCATGAGGTAGCGCGGCCGATCTGTCGGCATGCGCGGCGTCAGATCTTCCAGCACCCGCTGCATGTCTTCTTTCGGCTCACCCACGGACAAGCCACCAATGGCGTAGCCGTCGAAGCCGATGTCCCGCAGCGCCGCCAGGTGCTCGGCCCGCAGATGCGTGTGCATGCCGCCCTGCACGATGCCGAAAAGCCGGCTGCCGTTGGACCCGTCAAACGCCTGCTTACCCCGCGCCGCCCAGCGGCTGGACAGATCCATGGACTGCCGTGCCTGCTGTTCCGTGGCTGGGTATGGCGTGCACTCATCGAAGCTCATGACGATGTCGGAGCCGAGGTTAGCCTGAACCTCAATGGACCGTTCGGGCGTGAGGTGCACGCGATCGCCGTTAACGGGGGAGCGAAACACCACGCCCTCCTCGGTGATCTTGCGCAGCTCGCCGAGGCTCCACACCTGGAAGCCGCCGCTGTCCGTTAGGATCGGGCGCTGCCAGCCCATGAAACGATGCAGGCCGCCGAGCTGCGCGATGCGCGAGTCACCCGGGCGCAGCATAAGATGGAACGTGTTGCCCAGCAGGATCTGCGTTCCCACCGTTTCGAGGCCTTCGGGTGTCATGCCCTTGACGGTGCCGTAGGTGCCGCATGGCATGAACACCGGCGTTTCAACCGCACCGTGCGCCAGCTGCAGCCGCCCGCGCCGCGCCGCCCCATCCGTGGCCAGCAGGTCAAACATCCGCACGCTCCAGGAACATGGCATCTCCGTAGCTGAAGAACCGGTAACGCTGCGCCACCGCCTCGCGGTATGCCGCCATCACAGGCTCGTAACCGGCAAACGCACAGACCAGCATGAGCAGCGTCGATTCCGGCAGGTGAAAGTTGGTAATCAGCGCATCGACGACGCGAAACCGGTAGCCGGGCGTAATGAAGAGGTTCGTATCCCCACGCTCCGCACGCAACGCCCCATCCCGCGCGGCCGATTCGAGCGTGCGCACCACCGTGGTACCCACCGCCACCACCCGCCCACCGCTCGCCTGGGCAGCGCTGATACACGCAACCGCCTCAGGCGTGATCTCGTACACCTCGTGGTGCATGCGATGCTCGCGCACATCGTCCACCCGCACCGGCTGAAAGGTGCCCGCGCCGACGTGCAGCGTC
>JAUILW010000531.1 GCA_030432795.1 Gammaproteobacteria bacterium | reverse complement strand
GCGCGGCGGTACTCGGCGCCAGCGAAGTCGTCGTCGATGAAGCCCGAGAAGTTGTATCCCGTGCTCACCCAGGCGTTGCCGAAGAACGAGCGGCCGACAGATATCCCAACGCTGGTCTGCGCAACAGAGGCGTCTACAGAAGCGCGTGCACCCACATGCGCGCCCAGATCCCACTTGTCAGTGAGATCAAAGCGATAATCCGCAGCGATGAGCGCCGTGATGCTGTCATAGGTATCGCCATCAAACTGCTGCACCACATACTTGGCACCGAGATGCAGCGACAGCTCGTGTCGCTGCCAGCGGCGATTGAAGTGCAGGTTCTCCACCACCTTGCGCGCGGTGGTATCAAAGGTCGTGCCACGACTGTGCTCGGCTTCCAGATCCAGCCGGTTGAGCACCAGCCACCCGCTGTCCTGCGGGCGCCAGGCGGTGCCC
This sequence comes from Gammaproteobacteria bacterium, assembly GCA_030432795.1. GTDB lineage: Bacteria > Pseudomonadota > Gammaproteobacteria > Pseudomonadales > Azotimanducaceae > SYFY01. Next base: position 2,290 of record JAUILW010000531.1, on the reverse strand, counting down.
AGACGTAAGCGCGCCGTGTCGCGTAGCGACCCATCCGCCGATCGTTCGCTGAGCCACTGCGCGCTGCCGGATAACGCTCGGCCCGCTTCCAACTGGCGAGCGGCGCCGAACAGAACGTTCCACTTATCCGTGCGCTCCCCGGCATGAAACTCCACGCGGGCGTTGGCATTCCAGGCATCGCGCCGATAGGCAGCGCCGAGAAACGCGGCGCTGAAGTCGTTGTCGTAACTGCCAGATGCCGGCGGTTGCGCCGGGTTGAACGCGACTTCGTTCCTGTCTGGGGCAACGCCTTTCAACGTCTGCGTGCGGTCTGCACCAACGTCGAGCAGCCACCGGTCCGACAGACGGATCTGCTGGATGAGGCCGGTGGTGGAAAACAGCCGTTCTCCCGACTCGGTCATCTGCCGGCCGAGGTAGGACTCGACGCGATGGCCGGTCCATGGGCGGGCACGCACGCCGAACCGGCTGTCCTGCGTATCCACGTCCGCGCCAAACCCCAATTCGTGCTCGGCGATGAGCGTCACATCGTTCCACACGTCGAACTCTGCGCCGAAGGTGGCGCGGGACGGGTAGTCACGCACCTCAGCGTCACCGCCAAGGGCGAGCTCCGAGTCGCCGCGCAGGAGCAAGCGGCCGCCCAGCAACGTGCTACCGGCGCCGAAGGTGACGAGATTGGATTGCCGCCGGGTGCCTGCCGGCGTTTGTTCTGCGGCCTGCTGCAGGCCCGCATGGTAGTTGTACGCTCCGCGACGGTATCGAGCCTCGGCCAGCAACACCTGCCGTTCGCCACCCTGCTCGATGGTTTCCTGGCGAAAAGCCTCGGCGCGCAGCGTCAGGCCTTCGGCCAATGCGTACTCGCCTTCCACACCGTACTTGAGGGTGTCATTTTCCGATGCGGCCTGCTGGCCGAGGCCGAATCCCTGCTCTACCCTGCGTAAATACGCCCCACCTGCAAGCCGCTCGCCACGATAGCGGTAACCCGCAAGCAGCGCTCGCGCGCTCACTCCGTCAGCGGTTGTGGCTGCAGCTTCCAGATCGAGCTCTGAACGGTTGCCGATTCGAAGATGCAGATCGGCCGCCAACAGGCGCTGCGCAACATTGCCGTCGTCGATGTAGCTGACGCCGATCTCGCTGTCCCGCTGATCGAGCGCCCAGGCCAGCCGCGTACCTGCAAGCAGGTCCCCGCCACTTTCAGCGCCATCCACCTCGTAGCGCACCTCGATCGTCGTTGGATTGAATTCAAAGTCCTGCGACAACACGGGCTGTTTGAACAACACGGTGCCTGCGTCGTAATCGATGGTGTAGTCGACGTGTCGCGTCAAGCTGGTCGCGGTCAGCTCACGCTGGGTGTGAAACCGATCGCGGGTGACGAGGCGGATCTGCTCGCTGCCGGCGACGACGCGGTTCTTGCTCAATCGATAGAGGCCGGAGGTGCCATCGCCCGGCAGCACGTCGAATACCAGGCGCTGATCTGTATCGCTCGCAAACACCTTCGCTCGCACGCGCTCACCGTAGTAATCGGCGCGCACGCCGCTGAGTCGGCGCTCATAGCGCGCAAGCTCCGCACGATCGAATCCCGTGTCGAAATCCCCCGCCTCGAAGGCAAAGTTCTGCCGCTCGAGCTTCAGGTACAGCTTGCGCTGGCTGCGCGCGTCCTGTCGCTGCTCGCTGCCATCGCCGTACAAGGTGTAGAAGCGATTGGGGTCGATGGCTTCGAGCACCTGCCGCTCACGCCGCTTGTCGGTGTCGTACGCGGCTGTCAGCAGCCACTCGCCTTTCACCACGCCCTTGGCGTAGAACGCCGCCCGGCCATCGTGCAGCACTTCGCTGCTGTCATCTTCCGCAGCACCACTTGCGTGTTCGAACTGTACGCCAGACTCCAACAATCCAACCAACACCCAGTCACGCACGCCTGGTGCCAGCCGCGCCCGTACGGTCTCGACCCTGTGCCGGTCGAACTGAAATGCCAGGCTCACGTCACCCGCTTCCGTGGTGGGCTCGAGCTGGATGTAAGCGGTGCCGTCACGACGTACCTGGTAGCGATCCAGGGCAGTGGCCTGATCGATCACCTCCAGGTGGCGCGCTTCGTCCAGCGCTCGATAAGGCGCACGCACCGAGAACTCACCGGACAGCCCAGGGCGCACCGGGTATCCGGCGACATCGAAGAATCGCACTGCAAGCACCGGCGGGTGCACGCCATCTGCCACCAGCCAACTCTCCTCGGCAACCAACTCCGCGCGTGCCGGTGCCTGACTGAAGTGCACAGCCCTCGCCAGCCGCGCCTGCACGG
>JAUILW010000530.1 GCA_030432795.1 Gammaproteobacteria bacterium | reverse complement strand
AACCAGCGTCACGGTCGAGTCCCGCATCGAACTGCCACACCACCGCTCCGCTCGCGGCGTTCACCGCAAAAACCTCGTTGGCGCTGGTGCTGACGTACAGCTTCCCATCCCAGAACACCGGGTTTGCCTGAAAAGAATGTCCCTTGGCGCGGAAGTCCTCACCGAGAGAGCCGAGGTCGGTCCGCCAGGCGAGCTGAAGGTCAGCAACGTTCGCCGGTGTGATCTGCGTGAGATTCGTGTGCTGGCGGCCACCTTCACCGCCGTAGGCAGGCCAGTCCGCGGCTGCCGATCCAACGGCCAGGCTCCACAGCAACAGGTACATGTGACGCATGCTCGGCGTTCCTCCGACTTACTGGTACAGAAGTCGCAAAGCAGCGGCGATTAGTTTCACCGTTAGTCCGGCAAACCGAGCACCCGCTTGGCGATGATGTTGAGCTGCACCTCGGAGGTGCCGCCTTCGATGGAGTTCGCCTTCGATCGCAGCCACCCCTGCGTGGTTTCCAGTTCCGCATCGTTCGCGGCCCAACCCAATGCCCGCGAGCCGAGCACGCGCAGCATCAGCTCGTAGCGGTTCTTGTTCTGCTCGGTGCCGTAGTACTTGAACATGGAAGACTCGGCACCCGGCGCACGCCCGCCTTCGGCATTTTCCATCGCCCGGCGCATGGTGAGCCCGAAGCTCTTGTCGTTCATGCGGTGGCGCAGGATGGCATCGCGCAGGTCGGCGTCACTAAGCCGTCCGTGCTGCGCGCCGAGCACCCGCACGGCCATGGCCTCCAGGCTTTCGCTGGCCTGGCCGCGGTTGCCGATGCCACCGATGGATGTGCGCTCGTACTGCAGCAGCCGTTTGGCCACGGTCCAACCCTGGTTGACCTCGGAAACGACGTTGCGCTTCGACGCGCGCACATTATCGAAGAAGGTTTCGCAGAACGGTGACAGACCGCTGATCAGCTTGATCGGCTTGACCGTCACACCCGGGTCCGACATGTCGAACAGAATGAACGTGATGCCCTGATGCTTGGGCGCCTGCGGGTCCGTGCGTACCAGGCAGAACATCCAGTCGGCATGATCGGCGCCTGAGGTCCAGATCTTCTGGCCGTTGATCACGTAGTCGTCGCCGTCTTCCACCGCTGAGGTACGCAGGCTCGCCAGGTCCGAGCCGGAACCCGGCTCGCTGTAACCCTGACACCACCAGATCTCACCTCGGGCAATCTTCGGCAGGTGCTCGAGCTTCTGCGCCTCGGTGCCGAACTCCAGCAGTGCCGGACCGATCATGCTGATACCCATGCCGAGGTGCGCCGGCCGCGCGTTGATGCGGCGAAGCTCGTCCTGCAACACCTGGTTCTCTGCTTTGTCGAGGCCGGCACCGCCGTACTCCCTGGGCCACATCGGCACCGTGTAGCCGCGTTCCGCCATACGCTCCAGCCACAACTTCGAATCCGGGTTCTTCCAGACCGCCCTGCGGCCGCCGCCGGGGTATTCATCCGCCGGCATCGGCGTGCGCATGCTCGCCGGGCAGGCGTCCTCCAGCCAGGTTCTCAGCTCCTGTCGAAACGCGTCCAATCCCATGCTATTGCCCCAAACCGAAAACGGCAGTTTATCATCTGCTCCACCACGGGAGCGGAGACAGGTATGAGCTGGAACCCTTTTTCGGAAGAAGTGTTGGCAGACCCGGCCAACGGCCACGATGAGCTGCTCAGCCGCTGCCCGGTGCATCGGTTCAATGATTTCACGCCGCCGTTCTACACCATCTCCCGCTACGAGGATGTGGACCGGGCATTGCGGGATATCCGGACATTCTCCAGCCAGCACGGCCAGGGGCCGCGTTTCTCCGAGCCGGTAGGCATGCTGTGCGATCCGCCGCAGCACACGTATCTGCGCAACATCGTGCAGTCGGCGTTCACCCCACGGGCCATGAGCGCCCTGCGGCCGACGGTGGAGGCACTCACCCACGAGCTCATCGACGGCATTCTGGCCGGAGAGGCCGAATTCGACTTTCATGACGCCTTCGCCTTCCCGTTACCGGTGATCATCATCGCCGGCATGCTGGGCGTTCCCACCGAGGATCTGGAGCGCTTCAAGCACTGGTCCGATATTCAAGTGGCGGCAATGGGCGCTGAAGACCCGAGCCAGTACGCAGCCGAGCAGGCGGTGTTTTTCGCCTACATGAACAACCACCTGCTCACGCGCCGCAGCGCCATCGCCGACGGGCAACCCGTGCCGGACGACCTGCTGACCCTGGTGGCCGGTGCCCGCGCCGAAGACGGAGAATTCCTACCCGAAGCAGACGCCCAATCGGTGCTCATGCAGCTCCTGGTGGGTGGCAACGAAACCACCACCTCACTGATGACCAACATGCTCTGGCGGCTGCTGGAAGATCCAGCACAGTGGCAAGCGTTGCAGGAGGACCGCTCGCTCGTGGAAGCCGCGGTGGAAGAAAGTCTGCGCTTCGATCCGCCCGTGCTCGGCCTGTACCGCGACACCACCTGCCCGGTGACCCTGCACGGCACCACCATCCCTGAGGGCGTAAAGGTGCTGATCAACTACGCCGCTGCCAATCGCGACCCAGCCACATTCGACCAGCCGGACAAGTTCGATCTGCGACGTCCGCGCAAGCGCCACATGTCTTTTGGCCTGGGCCTGCACATGTGCATCGGCGCTCCCATGGCGCGCATGGAGGCGGAGATCGCCCTCAATGCCCTGCTGGATCGCCTGCCGAACCTGCGGCT
>JAUILW010000529.1 GCA_030432795.1 Gammaproteobacteria bacterium | reverse complement strand
CCTGCGGACGCAGGGTTTCCTGCGGCTGGCGCGTTCATTGCCGGCGCGGGTGATGCCGGGGTCGGCGCGGTCGTGGGGCTCAGTCACACGATTGGTGCTGCGACGATCAGCGCCGAAGCGACGCTGCGCATGGGTGGCCCGTTCGTGCAGCTGCGTAAGACGGCGCTCGCCATCGATGATGGCCTGGGCGGCGCGCGTGTGACGAGCGGTACGCAGATCACCTACGAGATCGCCGTAGAGGTCCATGGCGGCGGCTCGGTGGAAGATGTGTTGCTCACGGACCTCATACCGGAAAGCCTCGAGTACGTTCCCGGGAGCCTGGCGGTGGATGGCACGCCCCAGGACGATGACTTTCTGCCGACAGGCGCGGACGTTGCGGGATTCGACGCTCCCGCAGACACCGTGTCGGTGCAGATCGGCGGCTTAACGGCGGGTGCGGCACCGCGGCGCGTGACATTTACTACGAGGGTTCGTTAAAACGTGCCCCCGTTGTTCACACATTCAAGGAGAAGGCCGTGATTCGAGTGTCGTATCGATGGCTGTCGATGGTTCTGATGGTGCTTCTGGCACCGCTTGCGCTTGCCAATGTGGAGCTGTCCACGTCGGTGCAGAAGGTGGTGCCGGTGCTGGATGACAGCGGCCAGGTGGTACGCCGCCTGGAGACGGTGGAAAGCGTCGTACCGGAGGACGTGCTGCATTACACCATCACGTTCACCAACGCCGGGGCGGAGACGGTGGACGCGGGCAGCATCGTGATCACCAATCCGCTGCCGGCGGAGACCGTCTATCTCGACGGCAGCGCATTTGGCAGCGGCACGGACATTACCTTCAGCGTGGATGGCGGTAAGACATTTGCCGAACCTGGCGCGCTGAAAGTCGATCGCGACGGCGAGTCGGTACCGGCCCAGGCTGCCGACTACACGACGATTCGTTGGGTATTCAAGCCTGCGCTTGATCCCGGACAAACAGGAGACGTCACCTTCGACGTGCGTCTCAAGTAAAGCTTCGGAACCGCCGAAGTGTAACAGGAAAGCGGAAACGGGGGTGACCGCGATGGATATGAGGAGTAATGGTATTCATGCAACACCTCCACAGAATCGGCCGGACGCTGGCTGCAGGCGTGCTGGCCATTGGCCTCGCTCCGGCGGCCTTTGCTGAAGGCACGGACGCCGGTACGGCGGTCACCAACAACGTCACACTGTCGTTTGACGTAAACAGCGTGTCACAGACGGCGAATGCCTCGGTCACCTTCCAGGTGGACCGTAAGCTGGTGCTGGACGTAACGACGCAGAACAGCGACTGGGTCACCGTCATTCCGGGTCAGGCGGATACCCCCGGAGCGGTGAATGCGCTGGACTACCTCATCACCAACCAGTCCAACGACGCGGTGGATGTGGTCATCGCCCTGGTGGATCGCGCTGCAACGGCAGTCACGGGCTTCACGGCTCAGAGCGGTTCGCCGGCAGCATTCAACCCAAACCCGGCTACCGGCACGGTTTGGAACGACCTCAACGACAACGACGCGATCGATGGCGGCGAGCAGTCGGTAGCGCTCGACCCGTCCGGGGTCACACAGCTTGGTATCGGCTCCCTCACCGAGAATCAGACTACCAACATCAAGGTGATCGTCGACGTGGCCTCCGGTGCAGCTGGGGGGCAGTACCGCAGCTTCACCGTTGTCGCGGCCGCAGCGAATGGCACCACGGCCCTGGCGGGTGATGACAGCGGCAATGCTGCTCCCGGCGGTTCGTCCACGGATATTGCCAACGGGCTGAACACCGTGGAAGTGGTGTTTGCTGATGCGGCATCTGCCAACGCAGAGGACATCCAGTTCAACTTTGTCACGAGTAGCGCGCTTGCTTCGGCGGATGCCCAGTACGACGGCCAGAGCGCAGACACGAGCGGCTTCATCACCGTGGTGGCGCTGTCGGTTGCCAAGCATGTGGAAGTGCTCTACGACCCCATTTCCGGCAATGCCTATGACGGCAGTGGCTCGGCGAGCGGCGTCAACCCCAAGGCACTGCCTGGCGCGGTGATACTGTACGTCGTGGGCGTGGTGAACGGTACGGCATCGCTTTCCAGCCAGAACGTAGCCATCGACGACGACATCCCGGATGCTGCGGGTGAAGTGCTCGTTGGCGATCAGGCCAACCCCGCCACGGCGGTGGATGTGCCGGCTTCGGTGACTTTCGACGTGGGCGGCACCGCTACAACGTTCACATTGGATCGCGCCAACATCACCTCTGATCTGGATAGCATCTGGGTACACGGCTGCCAGGCAGGCAGTGCGGCATCCCAGGCGTTTGGCGCCGGCGATCCGGAGGTGGATGATGCGGCGCTCGGCACATGCGCCGGTGGTGAGAAGGGTTATGTCGCCTATCTGGTGACGATCAACGACGCGCCCTGATCCGTCGCTGATTGGACTCGTCAGGTGCTCGAGCGAGTGCACGTGTTGTTGCGGGCGGTTCTTTGGGACCGCCCGCGCTGCGTTTGTGCGGTATGGCTGATGCTGGCCTGTGCGCGTGCGCTGGCGGTTCCTGCTGACCTGCCGATCACCAACACCGCTACCGCTTCCTTTGTGCTTGCCGGTGAGCGCATGCAAGTACAAGCCAGCCATACCGTGCGTACCGATGCCGATGCAGGAAACAGCCCGCCGTACGAGATTGCGCTCGATGGAGGTAGCGTTCCTGCAAACGTCGCTGGTGCGACTGTCGGGCCCCTCATCGTGC
>JAUILW010000528.1 GCA_030432795.1 Gammaproteobacteria bacterium | reverse complement strand
ACCCACTACGATGGTCAGGCGACCTGGGCGAGCCGCATGTCGCCGTCCAGCCACCACGGCGTCACCACGGTGGTTGCGGGTAATTGCGGCGTCGGCTTTGCGCCGGTGCGGCCCAGCGACCGTGACCTGCTCGTGGAGCTCATGGAGGGGGTGGAGGATATCCCCGGTGCGGTGCTGCACGAGGGGCTCCCCTGGGCGTGGGAATCGTTCGAGGAGTATCTCGATTATCTCGAGCCCCGACACTTCGACATGGATATCGGCACACAGGTGCCGCACGCGGCCGTGCGCGTATATGTCATGGGCGAGCGCGGCGCCAACCGCGAGGCGGCGACGGCGGAAGACATCGAGGCCATGCGCCGTATCACCGAGTCGGCCATCCGCGCCGGCGCGCTCGGCTTTTCCAGCTCCCGCAGCCTCAACCACCGCTCCTCCCGAGGCGCGCCGACGCCTTCGTTGGACGCGGAGCTGAATGAGCTGGTGGGTATCGCCAAGGGCGTGCGGGCTGCGGGGCGCGGCGTGCTGGAGTTCATCTCGGATTTCGCCGACGTAGAGGCAGAATTCGGGCTACTGGAGCAGATGACCAGTGAGGGCGGGTGCCCTATGTCCATCTCGCTGGCGCAGGGGCTGAGCCCGAACGGCTGGCGCAAGATTCTTGGTCGCATCGAGGCCGCCAACCGTCAGGGGCTGACCATGCGCGGCCAGGTAGCGCCGCGCGCCATAGGCATCACCATGGGGCTGGCCACATCGCTGTCGCCGTTCACCTCCCGGCCGAGCTATATGCGGCTCCTGGGGTTGCCGCTGGAGGAGCGGGTGCGCGCCATGCAATCGCCCCAGGTACGCGCAGCGATACTGTCAGAGCCGGTCGGTTCGGGCTTCGCTCGGTTGTTCAAACTCATGGATGGCGCCCGAAAGATCTGGGAGATGGCGGCGTTACCGGATTACGAGCCCGCGGCAGAAGACAGTGTGGCGGCGCGTGCCCAGCGCGCTGGTCGCGATCCCATGGACTTTCTCTACGACCGCCTGCTGGCGGACGGCGGTAGGACGATGTTCTACACGCCGTTTGCCAACTATGCCGACGGCAACCTCGATTGCTGCCGCGACATGATTCTCAACGAGTATACCGTTATGGGGCTTGGCGACGGCGGTGCGCACGTGGGCATCATTTGCGACGCCAGCTTCACTACCACGTTGCTCACGCATTGGGGCCGCGACCGCAGCCGCGGCGAACGTATTGATATTGCCACCCTGGTGCGCCGCCAGACCCGCGACACCGCCCGTGCCGTAGGGCTGGATGACCGGGGCGTGCTGGCGCCTGGCATGAAGGGCGACGTGAACATCATCGATTTCGACCGCCTCGCAGTGCGCGCGCCGCAGATCGTCCACGACCTGCCGGCAGGCGGCGCCCGCCTGGAACAGAAGGCGGACGGCTACCTGGCCACCATCGTCAGTGGCGAGGTCACCTACGAGCGGGGCGAGGCCACCGAGGCGTTGCCGGGGCGATTGATCCGCGGCCGATGAGCGATTCCCGCTCCAGTTCCCGCACGGGTCCGCTGTCGCACATCCGGGTGCTGGACCTGACGATTGCTCGGGCTGGACCTACGGCGGTACGCCTGCTCGCTGACTGGGGGGCGGACGTGATCAAGATCGAGCCGCCGCCGCGCCTCGATCACACCGGCCGCTCCATCACCGGTGCGCGACGCGGCGCGGATGAGCAGAACCTGCACCGCAATAAACGTTCCCTTGGTTTGAATCTGAAATCCGAGAAGGGCCGTGAAGTGTTCCTCTCCCTGGTGGCGCAGAGTGATGTGGTGGTGGAGAACTTCCGCAGCGAGGTGAAGTACCGGCTCGGGGTCGACTACGAATCTGTTCGAGCGGTGAACCCGGCCATCATCTACGCCAGCATCTCCGGCTTCGGTCAGGACGGACCGTACGGTACACGGCCGGGGGTGGATCAGATCGTGCAGGGCATGAGCGGGCTGATGTCCATCACGGGCGAGCCCGGGCGCGGCCCCATGCGCGTGGGTGTGGCCATCAGTGATACGTCTGCGGGCATGTTTCTCGGTCAGGGCATTCTGCTGGCGTTGCTGCACCGTGAGCGCACCGGCGAAGGCCAGTGGGTGCACACCTCGCTCCTCGAAGCCATGCTCTCGAAGCTGGACTTCCAGGGCGCACGTTACACCATGGCCGGTGAGGTGCCGGACCAACAGGGCAATCAGCATCCCACCCAGGTACCCATGGGCACCTTCGAGTCGGCGGATGGTCTGGTGAACATCGCCGCGCCCGGCGCGCGCATGTGGCAGCGCTTCTGTGAGGCGCTCGGCGCGAGCGATCTGTCCGACAAGTATTCGGACGCCAAGCGCCGATTCAAACAGCGCCACGCGCTGGTGGACGACATCAACGCAGTGACCCGGAGATTTACAACCGAAGTGCTGGTGCAGCGGCTGAATGAGGCCGGCGTACCGTGTGGCGCGATCAACGATATCGGCCAGGCCTTCGAAGATCCGCAGGTGCGTCATCTCGGGATGGTGAAACCGGCACCGCACGCCGAAGCCGGCGATCTCAACCTCGTGCGTTCGCCCATCAACCTGTCGGCGTTTCCGCAGCCGGCGCGCTTCCGCCGCGCCGCACCGGACCCTGGTGAAGACACGCGGGCGTTGCTTGCCGAGTTCGGCTTCGATGCAGAAACGTTACAGCAGGAAGACGCAATTTGAACCAACGTCTCGGCATGC
>JAUILW010000028.1 GCA_030432795.1 Gammaproteobacteria bacterium | reverse complement strand
GCTGAGAGGTCATGATGAGTTTGAACAAGCCGACGATAGAAGAACTGCTTGCACTACGTGATGGCGGCGACCTGAGCGCAGATCGCGCCCGGGAGTTGGAAGCCGATGCGCGGGCTCGCGCGGCCCTGCACGATCTGCGGGAAATTCGTCAGAGCCTGCGGGAGCTGCCCGATGTAGCGCCAGGTCCCGATGTGTGGAAACAGATCAGGCGCGCCGCCGAGGAGCGGGCTGCCGTAACTGAACCCACCCGGCCCGAGCCCTGGTACGCGCGGTTTCCCATGGCAGCTGCGGCTTCGGTGTTCTTCGCGACAATGATCGGGGTGCTGGTCTGGCAGCCCTTTGACGACGCGGCGGCGCCGCAAAACGGCGTTGCCATCGGCGATCTCGTCAATCGATCTCAACAGCTCGAATCACAGGTGTGGTTGCCTGTGAGTAATGCACCCACCCGCAGCGAGTCGGCGTTGTTTTTGCGACTGGCAGACATCGATGCAGAGCTTACCGCACTGGATACACGTCGAGCGGCGGGAGACGTACTGGCGCCGGCCGATGAGGCTTGGCGTCGAGCGCTCTGGACGCGTCGAGTGCAATTGCTCGAGTCGCTGCGCACCGTGCAGCGGGCTGAACAGCCTGAGTTCACTCAGGTGGTCTACTAACGGGGGAGGGTTTGGAGTTGAAGATGGTGAAGCAAATTCTGGCCGTTCTCCTCGGACTCAGCCTGCTGGGCGGTACGGCGTCGGCCGTGGCAGACGAGTACGAAAAGCGCCTGGAGAAGGCGCGCAAGGAGTTGGACGAGGCAGCAGCGCGGCTCGCCGAAGCCTATTCCGCGGCCTACGAAAGCGGTAGCCACAAACACGACCGGGCCATGCTTGGCGTGTTGCTGGACGACTGCTGCGTGCGCGACGGTGTAGCGCTCTCCGGCGTGACGCCAGGGGGTGGCGCGGATCAGGCTGGCCTCGAGGCGGGTGATATTCTCATTGAGGTAGGTGGGACGCAGCTCACCGGCGAAGGCAACGCGCCTTTGCGCAAGCTCACACGGTTCATGCGCGACGTCAAAGCTGGCGACGCTGTCGCGACAACCTTTCTGCGTGGCGGTGAAAAAACCGAGGTCACCGTCACTACGCAGGCGCACGGCCAGCAGATGATGCACATGCTCCGCGAGAAGGTTACGCGCATCGGTGAGGATCTCGGCAGTGTGCATAGTCGGGTATACGCGCCTGAGCCGCCGATCCCGCCGCGGGAGCTGCTGACCTTCATGGATGTGGAGGGTGACCTGGCGAGCTACTTCGGCGTGCGCGAAGGAATTCTCGTGTTGCGAGGTCCCGATGGTGACAGTGCCATGAAGGCGGGCGACATCATTCTCAGCATTGACGGCGATACGCCGAAGGATGCCAGCGCAGCCTATGCGCAGCTGGCGGGTATTGAGGATGACACCAACGTTACAGTGATGCGCCAGGGCAAGCGGCGAGCGGTGACGGTGGCTGCGGGCGAGATAACGTCTGGCGAAGACGTACGCATCATCCGCATCGAGGTGAAACGCGACTAGCCCAGAAGGTTGGCCAGGGCTTCTCTGCCCAAGCGTGCGTGCGTGGCGTTGTCCGCCAGGCCGGTGACCCTCAGCAGCACGCCGTAAAGCAGAGCCCAACCCCGCGCACGCAGCAGCAGCGCTTCGAACGCGTCGGTGGCATCGGCGTGCCGAGCCTGCGCCCGGTAGGTGGCGATTGCCTGCGTGCGTGCACTCGGATCGCTGATGAGCATCCACAAGGATGCCAGGTCGCTTGCTGCGTCACCCCAGGTGATGTCTCCCCAGTCGAGCACGGCGGCGAGGTGGCCGCTGCGGGTGAGCATGTTTCGCCCGTGCGGGTCGCCCTGAATAAGGCAGCCGGATTGTGAGGTCGCGGCGGTCCGCGCGGCATGCCATAGCTGGGCGAGTTCTTCATCCAGGGGCTCGCCGAGTGCCGCCAGCTGTCGGGTATTGGCCTCGAAAGACTCAACACGAGTTTCCAGCGGCACGCCGCGCCACGGGTTCGGCGTGGCGTCAGAAGGGTAGAAGGAGCGATCGAGGTTGTGCAGCGAGGCCCAGAAGACGGCAAGTTCCTCGGCTCCGTCTGCGTTCAGAGGCGATTCGGCTGCTGTTGTGCCTTCCAGCCAGGGAACGATGCTCCAGGGCCACGGGTATTCGGCCTGCGGGATGCCTATGTGCAGCGGTGCCGGGATCGGCTGCGGCAGGTGTTCAGCGATTCGCGGCAGGATGCGCATCTCGTTGTGCGCCAGCGCCACGGCAAACTGGCGCCGCGGCAGGCGCACGAGATGCTGCTCACCCAATCGGTAGATGACGTTATCGAAGCCTGACGCGAGCAGGGTGAGCGGCCGGTTGGCGAGTTCGGGTGTCTGATCATGCAGCAGCCCGCGGACGAGCTCCTCGGTGATGGCGATTTCCGCGGCGGGTGTGGCGAAGTCAGTCATCGGACGCCTCCATGGCCTCCGCCGCCGCCAGCCAGGCTTCTTCGGCGGCTTCCAGCTGTCGACGCAGCTTGCCTGCTTTCGCCAGGCTGGCGCTCAGCTCGTCCGGGGGTAGCGTTGCAAATGTATCGGGGTTTGCCAGCTGCGTCTCCAACGCCTCGAGCTCGGCGGCAAGGGTGTTCATTGCCTGCTCGGCGCTCTTGAGGTGCTTTCGCGCATCCGCCTGGCGCCGTCGCTGCTCAGCGCGCGCCTGCCTGTCGGCCTTCTTCGAGCCTGCCGTGGCGGCTTCGGATGCTTGCCGCTGCTCTGTCTGTTGCATACGTGCGTAAGCATCGACACTCTCACGAAAACGGTGCAGCAACCCGTCGCGCAGCAGCCACAGCTCATCACACGTAGCATCGAGCAGTTCGCGATCATGGGCCACGAGCACCACTGCGCCCGCGTAGGTCTGCAGTGCGAGGCTGAGTGCCTCGCGCATGTCGATGTCCAGGTGGTTGGTAGGCTCGTCGAGCACCAGCATGGCCGGTTTGGTGCGGGCGATGAGTGCCAGCACCAACCGGGCTTTCTCGCCGCCTGAGAGGGTGCGCACTGGCCGGGTAACGAGGTTGCCGTCGAAACCCCAGCCGCCGAGCAGGTCGCGGGCGGACTGTTCGCTCATCTCCTGCGCCGCCAGGATGTGCTGAAGAGGCGTTTGCTCGGCGGTCAGCGTTTCCATCTGGTGCTGGGAAAAGTACGCCACGTCGCTGTGCGGGCCTCGGGTCAGCTCGCCGCCGAGCGGCGTGAGATTACCCACAATGCACTTGAGCAGGGTCGACTTGCCTGCCCCGTTGACCCCCAGCACACCGATGCGCGCACCTGGGGCGATGCTCTGAGAGAGCCCGGTAAGTACAGCGTTATCACCGTATCCAAGGCTCAGGTCGCGAAAGCTGATGAGCGGGTTGGAAACCTTGTCCGGATCTTCGAACCGCGCCCGGTAGGGGCTGTCCACGAGCATCGGTGCGACATCTTTCAGGCGTTCGAGTACTTTCAGACGGCTTTGCACCTGCCGCGCTTTGCTGGCCTTAGCGCGAAATCTCTGCACGAACGACTGGATGTGGTCGATCTCCACCGCCCGCTTGGCGGCAGTTTTCGACTCCCGCTCCAGCGCCTCCGCGCGCGTGCGCTCGAATTGGCTGTAGCCGCCGCGGTAGACCTGGGCGGTGCCTTTGATCAGGTGCAGGGTATGGTCGGTGACGGTATCGAGAAAGCGCCGGTCGTGGGCAATCACCAGGATGGTGCCGTCGTGGCGGGCGAGATACTGCTCGAGCCAAACGGTGGCTTCGAGATCGAGGTGGTTCGTTGGCTCGTCCAGCAGGAGGAGTTCTGCCGGGCGCATGAGTGACTGTGCAAGACCGAGGCGAATGCGCCAGCCACCAGAGAAGGCGTCGAAAGGCTTACTGAACTCCTCGCTGGAGAACCCCAGACCGTGCAGGATGGTGGCAGCGCGTGCCTGCGCTTCATGGCCCCCGAGGTCGTCGTAGCGGCCGTGCAGCTCCGCGAGCGTTTCCCCTGGGGCGCCCGCTTGTTCAGCCCTGGCTATCTCCGCTTCCACGCGGCGCAACTCGCCGTGCCCATCCAGCACGAATTCGAGCGCAGGTCGCTCAGAGGCGCCGAGTTCCTGTCGCATATGGCTGATGCGCCAGCCTTCTGGCACATCTACATCGCCGTCGTCCGGTTCAATACGCCGGCAGATCATCTCGAACAGGGTGGATTTGCCGACGCCGTTGCGCCCGACGATGCCCACACGCTGACCTGCGTGCACGACGAAGTTCATCTTCTCGAAAATGGTCTGCTCGCCGCGTTTGAAATACACGGCATCTGCGCGAATCATGGTCGAGTCCCGGCGGAAAGGGCGGCGATTCTACGCCTGTGCGGAGTCGGCTTCCCGTCTGGTGTCGATCCGGCCGGCAGATAGCGGCCGGGATCGCAGTGCCTGCACGCTGGCGCGGTCGGAGTGGGGCTGCGACTCGATCCAAGCCACGAGCTTGCGCCAGGCGACGTTCTCCTTACGCGCAGCACGACACTCGGGCATGTCGACGATACCCAGACCGCTTGCCATGGCATCGTGATACGCGGGCGTATCGCGGAAGGTGGCGACGTTCGGCACGTCCAGGCAATCGAGGAAGTGCATGAGTTTATCGTGGGTGGCGGTGTTCTGGTGCACGCGGTTGGCGATCACGCCCACCGGCTTTGGCGAGG
Source organism: Gammaproteobacteria bacterium (assembly GCA_030432795.1). Lineage (GTDB taxonomy): Bacteria > Pseudomonadota > Gammaproteobacteria > Pseudomonadales > Azotimanducaceae > SYFY01. The sequence goes on along the minus strand of JAUILW010000028.1, from coordinate 10,193 downwards.
CCCGGAATAGCCTGTGGGTCAGCAGCTCCGACAGGAATCGGCCGCCGGCGTGTATGTCTATGGGTGAGGCGAGAATCGGTACCAGCACGACATCGGTCTGCTTCAAAAGCATCTCCAGATCGCGGTCGCGGGCGTTGGAATGGCCGTCGATGATGATGCGGTTGGTTTGCTGCGGAATGCGATATGCAAATGCCTGTGTCTGGTACATGCCGGCCCGCTGGTGGGCCGCCTGCAGGTGGACTTCCGGCTGCGCGCCGTCGCGCAGGCTTGCCCAGTGCGAACTGGAGGCTTGCGGGTCGTGATCGATCAGCGCCACGCTGTAGCAGGAGGACGGCTTGCCGTTCGCCTGTGGCGGGCTATCCGGATTGAGGGTGCGCGCGTACGTGGCAGCCAGATTGGTTGCCACGGTGGTTTTGCCGCAGCCACCTTTGCCGTTGATGATTAGTATCCGACGGGGAATATCCGCCATCCCGCAGTGCCCTTCCAATGCCCCCGTTGGTTCTGGTGCCGGGCAGCCCCGGACGTGTTCATCCTGCTGCCCGATCACGCCCGCGAGGCGCAATCGTTGTCCTCAGATCGCTCGCCGTCAGATATGTAAAGCTATCTCACACGGTTCGCAGTTCATGGTTCTTAGTTATTGTATTTGCTGGCTTTGCCAGCCGCCTGATCTACCTGCCAGGCTGTGGATAAATATACCACTCTGGGGGAAAAATACACCTTCGGGCGTGCAATAGTTTGCAATTGGGAATCGTGTAGCTCAGCTTCTGAGATCTGCCAGACGTCCATCCCCCGCCAGCGCTCGGAACTCGTTACCGCGGCCGGTGAATGCCACGTCGAGTATTGCACTGCCGGTGGGGTGCCAGGGGTTTTCGGCTTTGACGGTCCAGCGCTTCAGACGCTCACCGCTCGCCACCTGCCATAGCTCCACCTGGCGGTTGACGGTGCCGAGCAGCAGCAGGCTGCCATCGGCGGAGAACCGGGCGGAGGTGACGCCGGGGTTGCGTCGGTGCAGCACGTGTTCGAGCGTTCCGCTGTCGGTGCGCCAAATCGCCACCCGATCGTTGCTAACCGCAGTGAAGAGCAGCGAGGCATCGGCGCTCAAAGCGACTTTGCGCACTGGATTTCCGTGGTCGATCTCGCTGCGCTTGTCGCCGGTTGCCAGGGACCAGACGATCGATCGGTTGTCGTCGCTGCCGGTGGCGGCGGTTTTGCCGTCTTCACTGACGTCGACGGTGCTCACCTGACCCTCGTGCAGCAAGGTGAGCTGGTGGCTGCCGTCTGCTGCATCGAACAGGATCGCGCTGTGATCTTCCATGCCCAGGAAGACATCGTTGCCGCCAGGAACCAAAGCGGCGTCGAGTACTGCTCCGGGGGTGCCCCAGTACTGCAACGACTCCCCCGTCTGCGTGTTCCACATCACCAGCGTTCGTGGATCGGTGGTGATGGCGCGCCGCCCATCAGCCGAGAAAGCCGCTGCAACCAACTCGACTGGCACGTCCGCTTTGTGGTTCCAGTCGTAGAGCCGTTCATAGTCGGTGATGCGCCAAAGGCTCGCGCCGTGGTTCAAAGAGCCTACCAGCGCGAGCTTGGCATCAGCGGAGATGGCGCCGGTATAGATGCCCTGCGCGGTCAGCTCCCAGGTCTGCTCAGGCTTTGGCGAGCAGGCGGAGGCGACCAGCAGCAGTACCAATACGGCAGACAGGCGCATCGTTAAACGTAGGCGTAGGCGCCCTGGGCGACGTGTTTACGCGCCGCCCGCGGTAGGCTGCGTGCGCGGATCAGGTCGTCCTCCAGTTCCATGCGAGTGTCGATCACGTAGGCGACATGTTCGAGCGCCGAACCCAACTCGATCAGGTTCAGTGGCCCACCGTTGCCGAAGCGATCGTTGAAACGCATAAGCTCGCGCGTGGTGTGTTCGATGGCGCCGTACTCATGGCTTGCCGGCACATAGCGCTGAAAAATCTGGAAGTGTCCGGCGGACAGGTAGTCCACGACCGAGTCACAGAACCGCTGTGTGAGCGCTTCAGCCAGGTCCGGCGTATCGTGGTCGATGGCCGACTTGAGCTTGAGCATATATGCCAGAAGCTGCTGACGTTGTGCGTTGAATTTTGCGTTGTCTTGGTTTGCGTTGAACATCTGGCCCCCTCGCCACATCCCTGAATAGAACAATGTTGTTCAAGGAAAAGTAGCAACGGTTTGAAAAAGCGCCAGTTTTTCGGCGCTTTTTTTGGCCTATTTCAATGATGCGCGAAATTGCAGCACGGAGAGGGCAAGTACGGTGATAAATCCAACCAGTGCCCAGCCCGGAATGGAGATGCCCAGGAAGGTCCACATCACCTGCGCGCAATCGCCCGTGCCTTGTGTCATGGCGGTCAGCAGGTCGCTCATCGGCCCATCCAATAGCCATTCCAGGGGCGGTCCGCAGGCAGGCACCTGGTCTTCCGGCAGACTTTGCAGGTAGAGCTGGCGGATGGAAAAACCGCCGCCGATGCAGGCCGCCAGTGCCGTGAGCATGGGGTAGATGCCCCAACGCGGGTTGTGGGCGAGGCCAATCAGCGCGAGGAGGCCAGCGGCAATCACCCAGAGGCGCTGCATCAGACACATCGGGCAGGGCTCGAGGCCCTCTACATGCTCGAGGATCAACGCGCTCACCAGCATGGCGCCGCACAACGCCACGATACATGCTGCAAGCCGGGCGGTATCGTTGAAGAAGTTCACCATCACACCGTCACCACGATCTTGCCGATGGCACGGCGCTCCATGAGATCGCGCATGGCCTCGGCGTAGCCCGCCAGCGGGTACGTTGCGCCGATGCGGGGCGCAACCTTGCCCTGCGCGTAGAAGTCTAGGATCTCGCGGAAATTGACGTTGTTCTCGGCGGGTTCGCGCGCAGCCCAGGCGCCGTAGAACACTCCGACCACCTGACAGCTCTTCAGCAGCACGAGGTTGGTAGGCAGGCGCGGGATGTCGCCCGCGGCGAAACCGATGACGAGAACGCGGCCGTACCACCCGATGGAGCGCATGCACTCGTCGAACAGATCGCCGCCCACCGGGTCGTAGATGACGTCCGCACCTTTGCCGCCGGTGAGCGCTTTCATCTGCTCTTTGAGGCCGCTCTGCGCGTAGTTGATCAGCTCGTCTGCTCCGGACGCGCTCGCGGCCTCCAGCTTGTCGTCGCTACTGGCGGCGGCAATCACGCGCGCTCCCATGGCTTTACCCAGCTCCACCGCAGCGAGACCCACGCCGCCTCCTGCGCCGGTTACCAGCAGAGTTTCCCCAGGCTGCAGGGCCGCACGTTGTTTGAGAGCGTAGTAGCTTGTGCCGTAGGTCGTGCTGATGCCTGCGGCATGCTCGAAGGTCATCTGTTCGGGCATGGCGCGCAGCGCCGATGCGCGTGCGACGACCTGCTCGGCGAGGCTGCCGTGGCCTGTGCCGCCGAACACCCGGTCGCCTACGGAGATGTCGTTCACGCCGGCACCGATAGCGGCCACCGTGCCGGCCATCTCGCCGCCGGGAGCGAAGGGCATGGGCGGCTGGCTCTGGTACTTGCCCTGAATCATGAGAACGTCGGGGAAGTTCAAGGCAGCGGCTCGCACATTGACAAGCACCTCGCCCTGGCCGGGTTGCGGTGCCTCGACATCCTCGAGCACGAGGCTTTCGGGCATACCGTGGGCATGACACATGACGGCTTTCATGCTGGTTTGATGCTGCCTTGCAGGTGATTGGCCGCCAAGGTTACCGGGCAGGACGTGGCGGTCAAGCTGCCCGCTGGTAGCCTGCGCCGTTGCAGCTATGCTCAACCAGAGGTTTTGAGCAGCGGAGCTTGAAAATATGCGAGTAACGGGTGCTGTGCGGGCTGGTCTGTTTGCCGCCGCAGTGGCGTGTCCGTGGCACATCGCCGCGGAGGAAGCGCTGAATGAGGGATTGCGCTACGTGCCGCTCGATCCCACATTCGTGGCCAATTACGGATACTCGGAAAACGGCCATCTCGCCTATGTGCGCACGGATGTCAGCCTGCAGGTCAATTCACAGGCGGCAGAGAACGCCGTGATCTATCACACCCCTGCGATTCGCAGCGTGCTGGTGATGGCGTTGTCGCGGCAGGAAGAGGACGGTGTGTCGACCACCGCTGGCCGCGATCAGGTGCGCGCCGAAGTGCTGGAAGAAATTCGTGCTTTTCTCAAAGAAGAAGAGGGCGAGCCGTTCATCCAGGATCTGCTGTTCACAAACTTCATCGTTCAGCGATGAAGGACTGCGCGGCGTCGATGAGATCGGGGAACAGCTCGGCAAAGTCCTGTGCGAGCGCTGAATCCAGATCCTCCAGCGCCGCCATTGCCTGATCCACAAGGTCCTCGCGCCGCAGGCGCCTGCAAACGCTTTGCACACCACGCCGCACATGCTGCCAGTGGTGGTAGTTGCTTAGCAGATCTTCGTCTTTCATGTAGCCGACAAAGCGGTGCGCTGCTGTGGGTAAGTCCGGCACGCGCATTAACGCCATGTCGATTGCGTCGTAACAGCGGCCGGTGAAATCCTCGAGCGCCTCCCCGTGGTAGCGGTTCCATGTATGCGTCAGTGACCGGTCGGCATGGATGTCGATAAAGATGGGCGCCAGCCGTCGCAAAGCCTCAGGGAAGCGCGCGCAACTCGCCCGCACCGCCGCGTGCTGGTTGGAAACCGAATCGATGCGACGGTGCAGTTGCACCCCAAGCTGAAGTTGCTCGGGCCAATGGGTTGGTACGGCGCCGCGGCGGAAATCCGCCAGCACGCCGCCGGCAATGAGCTCTGGATGCGCGTCATCGTGCGCCAGGTCTGCCAGCGCGCAGTGCGCCAGAAAGTTCATGGCAGCGCCAGGTACTGCTCCAGGTAGTCAGCGAACGCCAGCGTGTCTTCTGCCTCGATGGCGCGCTGTCGGTGCAGCGAAGCCTCCGCGCGGGCTTCGAAGGCGTCAAGCTGCTCGTTGAGCAGCGGGTGCTCCTCGAAGAAGCCCTTATGGCTGATGGCCTGGTTCATAGCGAAACGGAAAAACGGCATGTTCTGCTGGCGCATGGTGTTCAGTATGCGCGCCGACGGCGTGCGTGAGCCATCGTCGACCTTGCCGCGTTGCTGGGCCAGCGCAGTGCCGTACTCATCGGTTCCGTGCGCTTCATCCAGCCGCTCGGCGATAGGCGCACAGGCATCGAGCAAGGTATGCGCCAAGGCGCGTATGTTGCGGCGCTCGCCGTCCTGCAGCAGCGAAAGTTCAGGATCTCGACCTTCCTGCACGACGCTGACCTGGTTGGCGTACATCTGAGCGGACTCCTCGGGACTGTCCGGCGGGCTGTCGCTGAGCAGGCAGTAGAGCAGGAACGTGTCGAGGAATCGGATCTGCACCTCGTCAATGCCGAGACGGAGAAACGGGTTCAGATCCAGGCAGCGTACCTCTACGTAAGCGACTCCGCGGTTGGTGAGCGCCGTGAGCGGGCGCTCGCCGGGTTCTACCGGGTTCTTCGGGCGGATGGAGCCGTAAAACTCGTTCTCGATCTGGATGAGCGACGTATTGAGCTGCTGGTACTGGCCGGCGGCGTTGCGGGTGCCGATGGTCTCGTACGCGGGATAGGAGCGTGTCAGCGCGGTGCGCATGGTGGCTGCGTAGTCTTCGAGGCTGTTGTAGCTCATGTGCAGGCCGCGTTGTGCGTCGCTCTGGTAGCCCAGTGGCCCCATGCGCAGTGAAGTGGCGTTGGGCAGGTAAAGTGAGCCTTCATCGAACGCCTGCAGGTTGGCGGCCTGCTCGGTGGCAAACGAACGGCAGATCGAAGGCGATGCGCCGAATAGATAGATCAGCAGCCAGGCGTAGCGCCGGAAATTACGGATGAGGCCGAAGTAGGCATCAGTGCGCGCCTGCTGGCTGTTCCTGCCGAGCGTCTCAAACAGCGCATCCGGTGCCGAGAAGTTGTAATGGATACCGGAGATGGTCTGCATCATGGCGCCGTAACGGTTGGCGAGTCCCCGTCGGTACACCGTTTTCGACATGCCGACGTTAGACGTGCCGTAGCGGCCGAGCGGAATGTCCTCTTCTGCAGGCAGCATGCACGGCATGCTTGCGGGCCAGAGAAGTTCATCGCCAATCTTTGCGTACACAAACCGGTGCACATCGCCGAGCTCTGTCAGGCAGGCTTCGGGTGTGGGGTGCACGCCCGTGATGAGTTCGAGCTGCGCTTCAGAGAAGTCCGTGGTGATCTGCGGGTGTGTCAGCGGCGAGCCGAGGCCCCGCGGGTGCGATAACGTGGATAACATTCCATCACACGCAACCCGCAGGCTTTCCTTTTCGATGCCTCTCTGCAGCGACGTCAGCGTGGTTGGTACCTCGGCCAGGCGGTCGAGGATGCCGGGAGGTACCACATCCACGCCCATGGGTCAGCGCGGACCTGCGTCGATGATCTGCTGGGGCACGTTGAATCGCGCGAAGTTTTCGCGGAACTTGCCCGCCAGCGAAGCGGCAGCGTTGTCATACGCCCCTTTGTCAGACCACGTATTTCGCGGTTGCAGCAGCGCGTCGTCCACTCCCTCCACATGGGTCGGTACCTGCAGGTTCAGCCCTTCCAGGTGCACGGTTTCCGTCTGCTCGAGAGCGCCCGTTTGGATAGCGTGGATGATCGCCCGGGTTACCGGGATGGCGAAGCGTTTGCCCACACCGTAGCCACCGCCGGTCCAGCCGGTGTTCACCAGATACACCTTCGAGCCGAACTCCTCGATGCGCTTCATCAACAGGTCTGCGTACACGCCGGCCGGGCGCGGAAAGAACGGTGCGCCGAAGCAGGTTGAGAAGGTCGCTTTGTAGGCTTCGGTGGAGCCGATCTCGGTGGAACCCACCGCTGCGGTGTAACCCGACAGAAAGTGATACGCCGCTGCTTCTTTGGACAGGATCGACACCGGCGGCAGAACGCCGCTGACGTCGCACGTCAGGAAGATGATGTTGTTGGGCTCGCCGCCACGATTATCGTCTACCTTCAGCTCGATATTTGCCCGCGGGTAACAGGCGCGTGTGTTCTCGGTGAGACTGCTGTCCGCGTAGTCCGGAGCACGTGTTGTGTCATCGATGATGACGTTCTCGACGATGGCGCCAAAGGAGATCGCGTCGTATATGACCGGCTCGTTCTCGCGTGTCAGATCGATGCACTTGGCGTAACAGCCGCCTTCGAAATTGAACACGGTGCCTTTGCCCCAGCCGTGCTCGTCGTCGCCGATGAGGAATCGGCTCGGGTCTGCAGACAGAGTGGTCTTGCCGGTGCCGGACAGGCCGAAGAACAGCGTAACGTCGCCCCCCTCGCCAAGGTTCGCCGAGCAGTGCATGGGCAGCACGTCTTTTTCCGGCAGCAGGAAGTTCAATACCGAGAACATGGATTTCTTCATCTCGCCGGCGTAACGCATGCCGGCAATGAGCACTTTGCGCTGCGCAAAGTTGATCATGACGGTGCCGTCGCTATTGGTGCCGTCGCGCGCCGGGTCGCACACGAAGCCAGGTGCGTTGACCACCTGCCAGGCCTGTTTGTTGTGCGGGTTGTAGTGCTCTGGAACGATGAACAGGCTGCGTCCGAACAGGGCGTGCCAGGCGTATTCCGTGGTCACCTCGATAGGCAGGTAGTGCTCCGGATCGGCGCCTACGTGCAGGTGAGAGACGAACTCGTCCACGTCGGACAGGTACACCTGTACCCGGTCCCAGAGGGCGTCGAAAACCGCTGGACTGATCGGCTGGTTGACGCTGCCCCAATCGATGGCGTCGGCGGTGGAAGGCTCTTCCACCACGAACCGATCTTTCGGGGAGCGGCCCGTTCGCACGCCGGTCTCCACGACGATGGCACCGTTGCTGGCGAAGCGGCCTTCGTTGCGCTGGATGGCGATTTCTGCAAGCGCTGCGCTGGGCAGATCAACGAAAACGTTTTTCTTGGTTGCGGCGGCGGCAACCGTCGAGTCAATGTCTACGGCCATTTTCTTGTGGTGTCTTCCCGGGGTATGCGAGGCGGCATTATGCCAGAGGCTTTTTGCTCGCCCCAAAGTAGTTTGCAAGGGCTTTTGCGTTCTGGTGAACACTTTGTAAGTACGCCCTCAGTCTTCAGGCTGTTCTTTGAGCGCTTTGATCGCCCGCCTGTCGCGGCGGTCTGGCCGCGCGGCAGGTGCCGCCAGGCCTGCGTTGTGCAACCGGCGGGCCGCTACGGCGCGGTCGCGCGCCTCAATGCTCTGCGGGGTTTCCTGGTACAGGGCTTGGGCGACAGTAGCGCTGCCGCGCTTGCGGCTGACGGCGGCGACCACCACTTCCTGGCGGTATAGATCCCGGGTCACGATGATCACGCTACCCGGTTTGACGCCGCGGCTCGGCTTGCTGCGCTCGCCGTCGACGTGTACCCGGCCCCCCTCTACAGCTGTTCTGGCCAGACTTCTGGTCTTGAAGAAGCGTGCGGCCCAGAGCCACAGGTCCAGGCGAACCTTGTCCGAGGCGTCATCCATTTGGCGGGAAAATATCGGCAAAGTCTTCCAGCACGGGATAGGTGAGATCCGTTCTCGAGGGCCGTGCGGAATCCGGCTGAGCGATGGTGAGGAGCTGGCCGATGCCGAATGCATGTGCTGCATCCAGTACGCCTGCGTTGTCGTCCACGAACAACGCTCGTGCCGGGTCGAAGGGGTAGTCGCGGGACAGCGCCTCCCAGAACGCCTGCTCTTCCTTGGCGGCCCCGTAATCGTGCGCGGAGACGATGCCGTCCAGCTCGCTGACGATGCCGCTGTGCTGGTCCTTGATGCGGATGCTGTCGCGATGCGCGTTGGTGGCCATTATCGCTGGCACGCCGAGCGTGCGGCATCTGCGCAGAAATTCCTGCGCATTGGGGCGCCAGCGGATCAACTCCGTGACCTCCTGGTGTGGTGCCAGGATGTCCAGGCCGGTAAAGCGTGCCCAATGGTCCAGACAGTAGAACTCGATGCTGCCGTAGGTGCGCCGCATGTGGCCTGCGAGGCGTGCGTTGGCTTCATCGGTGCTCAGTCCATGGTGCTGCGCGTAGTGCACCGGCAGGCGTGCGTTCCACACCGTGTTGTCGTAGTGCAGATCCAGAAGTGTGCCGTCCATGTCGAGCAGCACGATGTCCAGGCGATTCCAGTCGATCACGTCCGGGAGAGGGCATCATGGGGGCCGGTATAATACCCCTCATTTGGCAGGACTCTATGGCACCGCCGCTCCCTGAGATACTCGATCGCAAGATTCTTGCACGTTCACGCCTATTTACCGTGGAAGAGCTCAAGCTTCGCTTCAGCAACGGTGTGGAGCGGGTCTACGAGCGGCTGCCGGTGCGAGGCCATCCGGCAGTCATCGTCGTGGCGGTAAATGCCCAGCGCGAGCTCCTGCTCATTCGCGAATACGCCGCTGGGTTCCACGAAGTGCAGCTGTCCCTGCCGAAGGGTGCCGCTCAGCTTGGCGAGCCGTTGGAGGAAGCGGCCAATCGTGAGCTGCAGGAAGAGATCGGTTTTGGGGCTCGGGATGTCCGCTTCGTGAAGCGTGTCACCCTGGCGCCGGGCCATATGGGATTCACTATCAACATCATGTTTGCCCGTGATCTGTATGCGCAATGGCTGCCAGGCGACGAGCCGGAGCCGTTGGAGGTCGTGCCCTGGCCCATTGACCGGCTCGATGAGCTGATTCACGGTGATCAATTCAATGAGGCGCGTGCCATTGCGGCGCTGACGCTCACCAGGCCATTACTCGAGGAGCTTTGACATGGAAGACACAGCGGCGCTGGTAGCGCTTGTACAGGAAGCAGGCAATGCCATTCTGCGCATCTATGAGCAGGACATCGAGGTAGAGACGAAAGATGACGATTCGCCGCTGACCCAGGCGGATCTGGCGTCCCATCGGGTGCTGGTAGAGGGGCTCGCGCGGCTGACGCCGGACATCCCCATCATGAGCGAAGAAGGCGCCGCGGTGTCTTACGAGGAGCGTAAGAGCTGGTCCAAGTACTGGCTGATCGACCCGCTCGACGGCACAAAGGAGTTCATCAACAAGAATGGCGAGTTCACGGTGAACGTCGCCCTCATCGAAGGCCATCGGGCGGTGCTCGGCGTGGTCGGGGTGCCGGTCCAAGGCGTGGTGTTCACCGGCGACATCCGCTCCGGTGAGGCTCTCAGGTACGCCGATGGCGCATGCGCGCCGATTCGTGGGAAGACGCGGGAAC
>JAUILW010000527.1 GCA_030432795.1 Gammaproteobacteria bacterium | reverse complement strand
TGCAGGCCGTGCAACCGGTGCTGGGCCTGGTTGCCGAAAAGGCTGCGCAAGGGCGCGCCAATCGGCAGGTACCTGACGAAGTGGTTGCCGCCATCAAGTCCACCGGCATGATGCGCGCCTTCCTGCCGGCGCAGTGGGGTGGCCTGGAGGCCACGCCGCAGGAGTTTTTCGAGGCGTCTATCGCCATCGCCGAGCATGACATGAGCACCGCCTGGATCACCGGCATCATCGCCGTGCACGCCTACCAGCTCGCCATCATGAACGAGGATGCGCTGCGGGATGTGTATCAGGACGACCCCGATACCTGCGTGTCCAGTTCCTACAACCCGGTGGGCGGTAAAGTAGCGCTGGCTGACGGTGGGCTGATGCTCAGCGGTCGCTGGGGTTGGAGCTCCGGCTCGCATCACTGCACCTGGGCGCTTCTGGGCGGCATCGTGCCCGGCGAGGGCTATCGCACATTTCTCGTGCCGCGCAGCGACTACCGAATTGAGGACACCTGGTTCGTCATGGGCCTGCAGGGCACTGGCTCCAACGACATCGTCATCGACGAGCCGGTTTTCGTGCCGGACTACCGCACGCACAAGCGGCTCGACGGCTTCAACTGCGTGCATGGCCAGAAGAACCCCATCTACGGCATCCCCTGGGCGCAGATCTTCGCGCGCATCGTGTCCACTCCGGCCATCGGTGCGGTACGTGCAGCGGTGAAGGTGTTTGCAGAAAACGCCGCCACCAGCAGCACCGACCCGACCAAGCTGCAGGGCGACCCCGACATTACCCAGCGTGTGGCGCAATCGCTCAACGATGCGGATGAGGTGGAGGCTATTCTTTATCGCAACTTCGACCGCCTGGTGGCGGCTGTGCGTGCCGGTGAAACGATTCCCATGGTCGACCGCGTGCGATATCGCTATCAGGCGGGTGCTGTGATCGACCGCATGATCACCGCCGTGGATCGATTGTTCCATGTGGGCGGTGGCCGCACGGTGTTCGAAGGCGCTGCGTTGCAGAACATCTGGCACGATATCCACATCGCCAGAGCGCATGTGGCAAACAACCCGGTCGCGTTCGGCCGCAACTGGGGCGGTATGGTGCTTGGGGCAGACAATACCGACGAGTTTGTGTGACCGCACCGAGGGGGGAAGCATGACCACGCAAAACGGCGCGCCGCCGCGCGGTGCATTTCAGCAGGTGCAGGACCTTTCGCTGCATTACAACGACTACCGTCCGAGCGGAGACGCTGCGGGTACCGTCGTGTTCGTGCACGGCAGCGGTCCGGGCGCGAGCGGCTACAGCAACTTCAAGAAAAACGTTGGCGCGTTTGTCAACTCTGGCTATCGGGTGATCGTGCCGGATCTGCCGGGCTTCGGTTACTCCGACAAGCCCACGGATCGGGACTACACCACCACCTTCTTCTCCGAGCATCTGCTGGGCCTTCTCGACGGTATCGGTGTGGATCGCTTTATCCTCATCGGCAACAGCCTGGGTGGGGCGGTGAGCATACGTCTGACGCTGGATCATCCGGAACGTTTGGAGAAGCTGATTCTCATGGCGCCAGGCGGTATCGAAGAGCTTGCCACCTACATGGCGATGCCGGCCATGAAGCGCATGATCGACAATTTTGTCGGCGGCGCCCTGGATCGCGAGGGTCTGCGCAACGTTCTGAAGACCCTGGTCTACGACGAAGTGCACGTGACCGATGCCTTGGTGGACGAGCGCTGGGCCATTCTGCAGAACCAGCCGCCGGAGGTGCTCGGGCGCATGATCATTCCCAACATGGAAGCCGAGCTTGCCGAGATCGCCTGTCCGGTGCTGTGCTTCTGGGGCGTGGACGACGAGCTGCTGCCGGCATCGGGTGGCGCGAAGATTACCCGCGCCTGCCGGCCGAGCCGCAATGTCGAGGTGGCCAACTGTGGTCATTGGGTGATGGTGGAACACACGCGGATGTTCAACGCAGCCTGTCTCGACTTCCTGCAGAACGACTGACATGACGCCCGACCAGAAACAATCGCTAGGACGGGCGCTGCACGCACATTTGCGCGCGCGTACCACCATGGCGCCGCTGACCGAGCAGTATCCGGATATCACGGTGGACGACGCCTACCACATCTCCCGTGCCTTTCTCGACGCCCGTTGCAGTATCGACGGCGAGCGGGTGATTGGCAAAAAGATCGGTGTCACGAGTCCGGCGGTGCAGGAAATGCTCGGCGTCTTCCAGCCGGATTTCGGATTCCTCACGGACGCCATGCTCTGCCATGGTTCGGTCGCCACCGAGAGCCTCATCGCGCCGCGAGCTGAGGCGGAGATCGCCTTTCGCATGGCGAAACCGCTACGCGGGCCTGGGGTAACGCCGCAGGACGTGCTGGCCGCCACCGAGTCGGTGATGGCCTGCTTCGAGATCGTCGATTCCCGCATTCAGGACTGGCGCATCAGGATCCAGGATACGGTGGCCGACAACGCCTCCTGCGGGGTGTTCGTGCTCGGCGACGAACGCTCGCCGGCTGGCCTCGACCTCGCGGCGCTGGAAGCGGTGGTCACGAAAAATGGCGAGCCCCTGTCCCGGGGGCTGGGCTCCAGCGTGCAGGGTGCTCCGCAGAATGCCGTGGCTTGGCTTGTCAATACGCTCGGTGAGTTCGGCATTCCTTTCGAGGCCGGCGAGATTGTGCTGTCCGGATCGCTGGTGCCGCTGGCGCCAGCGGTAAAGGGCGATGTGTTTCATATGCAGGTGGCGGGGCTCGGCAGCGCCG
>JAUILW010000526.1 GCA_030432795.1 Gammaproteobacteria bacterium | reverse complement strand
CGTGCGAGATCTCCGAGACGCTCTCGTCGCTGCTCGGCTGCACGCTGTACATCAAATTCGAAAACCAGCAGTTCACCGCCTCGTTCAAAGAGCGGGGTGCGTTGAACTGTCTGTTGGCGCTGGACGAGTCGGTGCGCAAACGTGGCGTGATCGCCATGTCGGCCGGCAACCATGCCCAGGCACTGGCCTATCACGGCACGCGTCTCGGTGTGCCGACCACGATCGTCATGCCGCGCAGCACGCCCAACGCCAAAGTGGAGCAGACGCGCGTGCACGGCGCGGAGGTGATCCTCGAGGGCAGCCAGTTCGAAGCCACCCGGCAGTTCACCCACGCGCTGGCTGCGGAGCGGGGGTTGCACCTGGTGCACCCGTTCGACGATCCGTTGGTGATGGCGGGGCAGGGTACGGTCGGCCTCGAGATCAGCGAGCAGGTGCCCGATGCCGATGTGGTGCTGGTGCCGGTCGGCGGCGGTGGCCTCATTGCGGGGGTTGCCACGGCGCTGGAAGCACGGTTGCCGAGCTGCGCTGCGTACGGGGTTCAAGTGCAGCGTTTCGACGGCGCGGCGAGGCGCCTGCACGGTGAAGACGTGCGCGCCAGCCGCTTCGGCACGGTGGCTGAGGGTATTGCCGTGAAGTCTCCGGGCGAGCAGACCATGCCGATCATCCGCCGGCTGGTGAAAGACATCTTCACGGTGGACGAAGATGCCGTGGAGCAGGCCATCTTCACGTTGCTCGAGATCGAGAAAACCGTGGCGGAAGGCGCGGGCGCCGTGCCGCTGGCGGCGCTGCGGGCGAACCGCGAGCAGTTTGCCGGCAAACGGGTGGTGATGATCCTGTCGGGCGGCAACATCGACATGATGATCCTGTCCTCTGTGCTGCAGCGTGGCCTGGTGCGCAGCCGTCGGCTGGTGCGCCTGAAGGTGGAGATTCCGGATGTGCCTGGCGCGCTGGGGGAGCTCACCAACCGCATCGGCGCGCTGGACAGCAACATCGTCGACATCGTGCACCAGCGAGCCTTCGGGCCGTCGTCGGTGCGCGCCACCATCGTCGAGCTGGTGCTGCAGATGCGCGGCGAGGAGCAGGTGGATCAGGTGCTGGCGAGCCTGGCTGAAGCGGGCTACGAGGCGTCGCTCATCGTCTGAGGATGGCCCACCAGCGGGCGATGTTGAACAGGCTCACGAGTGCCGCGGCGGCGTAGGTCCAGGCAGCGGCGCGCAGGATACGGCGCGCATGCGGTTCATCCCCTGCGTGCAGGATGTTGTGCTTCTTCAGCATCGGCAGGGCGCGCCCGAAACTTGCATCGATCTCGGTCGGCAGTGTTACCAGGTGCACGACGATGCTGCTGCCAAGCACCAGAAATCCCGCCAGCACCGTCAGCAACGTGGGTGCCGGTGAACGGGTGACGGCGCCGATGATCGGTGCCATGAACAGCATTGCAGCGCCCGCCCGCTCCAGCGGTGCCAGCGCGACCACGAGTTTGCTGCGCAACATCAGCGGCTTGAAGCCCGCGTGATGCTGTACCGCGTGGCCTACTTCGTGGGCGGCGACGCTGATGGCGGTGAGCGAGTGGCCATCGTAGTTGGAGGGGGAGAGGCGCACCGTCCGGCTGGTGGGGTCGTAGTGATCGGCTCCTTCCCCAGTGCGTTCAACGCCTACACCCTCAATGCCTTCCTGTCCGAGCAGGTGTTCCGCAAGGGCAGCACCCGTGCCGCTGTAGCGGTCTTGCGGTTTGGCATAGCGGCGCATCACCCGCCGTACCCACAGCGCAGGGCCGATGATGATGGCGACGAACAGGACGGCGACCAGCAGATACAACATGACAGCTTCGCAACCTGCGGTGTCGGTTAGCTCATGCGTATTGTATACGCGAAGCGGCAGGTACCGGAGATGGTCGCGCGCGCCACGACGGCGGTGGCGGGGCGCTTGTCGTGGTAGGTCTCGCTGAACCAGCCGAGCATGGTGTCCTCGTCGCCGTGATAGGCCTGCAGCGTCACGGATTCGGGGGCGGTCACGGTCAGCGCCTGGCCGGCGCGGCGTGCGTGAATCTCGTTGCCTTCCACCCGTACCTCGCAGTCGGGATGAAACTGCAAAGTGGAGGCGTAATCGTGCTCGCCGGTTGCTTCGAGTTCATCCACGAGCTGCAGCTTCCGGGCCACCTTGTCCAGTTCGAAGCGGCGCGCCACGCGCACGGGCTGCTCACCCTGCTCGTAGCCGTCGTGGCGGCCGTGCAGCACGGAGCATTGCGCGTCGTCCCGCCACTCCAGGCACTCGGCGTTGGCCTGTGAGCCCCACAGGAACAGACCTTTCATATCGCTCTGGTCCCTGCCATCGATGCACACGGTGTTGTGATTGATGGTGCGGCGCATGGCGTGCCGCCACGCGGGATAGGTGTAGTAGTCGTACGTGCCGGGATCTACCAGCATGTGCAGGCCGCCGAGGCGCAGGGTGAATGCCAGCGCATCGGCATGGCCGTGCGCGGTGAGGAGGCCATAGCCGAGCGGCGCGCAGTCGATCTGCAGGCTGATACGTTCGTCTCCTGCGCCGCACTGCATGAAGTAGTGCCCGGCATCGACGTAGCTGCGCGACTGCAGCGGTGCGTATGTGTGTTTGTCAGCGGCAGTGGTCAGGGTGGCGTCAGCCAACCAGAACGCGCTTTCGTGGCGTGCGGTTGTGGCCCCTTTGAACAGCACTGCGTACAGATCCGACACCGCGCACACATCGTGTGAATTGTCGCCGAGGTC
>JAUILW010000525.1 GCA_030432795.1 Gammaproteobacteria bacterium | reverse complement strand
CAGGCGCTGATCTATGCGCTGTGCGGCGACCGCAACCCGCTGCACCGAGATCCGCAGATCGCCAAGGCTGCCGGCTTCGACGTGCCGATTCTGCATGGCCTGTGCTCCTACGGCATCGCCTGCCACGGCGTGCTGAAGACCATGCTCGACTACGATCAAACCCGCATACGCGAGTTCAACGTGCGCTTCTCGTCTCCCGTGTTCCCCGGTGAAACCCAGCAGGTGGAGATGTGGCAGGACGGCAACGTCATCAGCTTTCGCGTGCGCGTGAAGGAGCGCGACGTGGTGTCCATCAACAACGGCAAGTGCGTGCTCACGCACTGATATGAGCGACCCGACCTACCGATGGGTGGGCAGCCGTCCGGTACGCCCGGACGGCGTACCCAAAGTCACGGGTACTGCCAGGTACGGCGCCGACTTCCGTCTGCCGGGCATGCTCTGGGGACGCGTGCTGCGCAGCCCGCATCCGCACGCCCGCATCCGCAGCATAGACACCAGCCGCGCGCTGGCTCACCCCGGCGTGAAAGCGGTGATTACGGGCGCGGACTTTCCCGATCAGCCTTTCCAGTACATGGGCCCCTCGCGGGTGGAAAGCAACTTCTGGCACCTCACGCGCAACGTCATGGCGCGGGAGAAGGTGCTGTACGAGGGCCACGCCGTGGCCGCCGTGGCCGCAACCGATCTGGCAACCGCCGAAGCGGCGCTGGCGCTGATCGACGTGGACTACGACGTGCTGCCGCATGTGATCGACGTGGAAGCAGCGATGGCAGACGACGCGCCGTTGTTGTTCGACGACATGATCACCCGCGGTGTCGAGCCGCCGCCAGACAAGCCATCGAACGTGGCAAAAGTGGCTGAGTTCAGCATGGGTGATATCGCCCGTGGCTTCGCCGAAGCCGATGTGGTGGTGGAGCGGCACTTCACCACGCAGCCGGTGCATCAAGCATACATCGAGCCGCAGGCGTGCCTTGCGCACTATCAGGAAAACGGTGCCAGCGAGTTGTACTTCTCGAGCCAGGGACACTTCCAGCTGCGCGCGCAGACCGCGCGGCTGCTCGGCATGAACGCCGGCGACATCCGCGCCATTCCGGCAGAGATCGGCGGCGGCTTCGGCGGTAAGACGACGGTGTACCTGGAGCCGCTGGCGCTGCTGTTGTCCAAACGCGCCGGGCGGCCGGTGAAGATGACCCTGTCGCGCAGCGAGGTATTTCGCGCCACGGGGCCTACCTCAGGCTCGGCCATGCGCGTGAAGATCGGCGCGCTGCGCGACGGTACGCTGGTGGCCGCCGAGGGTGAGTACAAATTCCAGGCCGGCGCGTTTCCGCAATCGCCGGTGGAAAACGGCTGTCTGTGCGGCTTTGCCCTGTACCGCATTCCCAACCAGTACGCCAAGGGTTATCACGTGGTATCCAACCGCCCGAAGGTGGTGGCCTACCGCGCCCCGGGTGCGCCCATATCCAACTTTGCCGTGGAAAGCGTGCTCGACGAGCTGGCGGCCAGCCTCGGCATGGACCCGGCCAGCCTGCGCCTGAAGAACGCAGCGGAGAAAGGCAGCCCATTGCTGTCCGGAACCGCACTCAGCCACGATGGCATCACCCAGACCCTGGAAGCGATTGCCTCGCACCCGGATTACCGCACGCCGCTCGGCCCCAACCAGGGCCGCGGCATGGCCGCGGGCTACTGGCACAACGCCGCCGGTGAGTCCGGCGCCACGGTGTACATCAACGCCGACGGCACCGTGCAGGTGGCCACCGGCAGCCCGGATATCGGCGGCTCGCGCGCCTCCATGGCGATCATGGCGGCAGAAGCCTTCGGCATCGACTACGATGACGTGCGCGCGCTCGTCAACGACACCGCCTCAGTGCCCTTCACCGGCGTCACCGGCGGATCACGTGTGACCTACGCCACGGGCCTCGCCGTGCTCGGCGCCTGCAACAAGGTGATTGATGAGCTGCGCGCGCGCGCCGCCAAACTGTGGGATGTGGAAGCGGACGCCGTGGCCTGGCAGGACGGCCACGCCGTGCCCGTGAGCAGCAACGTCGGCGATTTCGAGCCGCTGTCGCTCAAAGCGCTGGCCGCCAAGGCCACCGTCACAGGCGGCCCCATCGGTGCGGCGCACGCCCTGAACGCCAGCGGCCACGCGCCCGGCTTCGCAGCGCAGTTCTGCGACGTGGAGGTCGACCCGGACACCGGCAAGGTGACGATCCTGCGCTTCGTCACCGCCCAGGATGCCGGCCGGGCGATCCATCCCGACTACGTGGAAGGACAGATGCAGGGCGCGGTGGCGCAAGGAGTTGGCTGGGCACTCAACGAAGCCTACGTGTACGGCGAAGACGGCCGGCTGGAAAACCCCTCGTTTCTGGATTACCGCATCCCGGTCGCTACCGACCTGCCGGCCATCGAAACCCTCATCGTCGAGGTGCCAAACCCGAACCATCCGTTCGGCGTGAAGGGTGTGGCCGAGGTCGGCCTGGTACCGGCGATGGCCTGCGTAGCCAACGCCATCGCCGCCGCAACCGGCAAACGCCTGCAGGCGCTGCCCATGTCGCCGCCCGCGGTGCTGGAGGCGTTGCTGGGCCAGTGAAGCAGGTCAGCACCCCTCTGAAACTGCTGTTCGGCGCAGGGCAGGCGGCCGAGTCAGTGAAAAACTTCGCGTTCGGCAATCTGCTGCTGCTCTACTACAACCAGGTGCTCGGCGTGTCCGGCTCCCTGTCAGGGCTCGCCATCGCCATTGCGCTGGC
>JAUILW010000524.1 GCA_030432795.1 Gammaproteobacteria bacterium | reverse complement strand
CGGCTGTGGTGCGGCGGACAAGACGCGGCAGATCGCCGAACGTACCGGCGTTGCGCGGATCGTTGCTTCGGAGGTGGACAGCATCCAGCACCAGAAGAACCTGAACATTACGGACCTGCCGAACGTGACGTTCAAGTCCTATGGGGCACAGCAGATCGATGAGGCGGATGCGAGCTTCGATATCGTGTTGATGTTCAAGTCGCTGCACCACGTGCCCATGGCCGACATGGACCAGGCGCTGGCGGAGATCCGCCGTGTGTTGAAACCAGGCGGTGTGGCTTACATCTCCGAGCCGGTGTTCGCCGGCGAGTTCAACGAGGTGATCCGCCTGTTCCACGATGAGGAAACGGTGCGTAAGGCAGCTTTCGATGCGGTCGCACGCGCCGTGGACGGCCAGGTGCTTGCGCTTCGTGAGGAGAGATTCTTCAGGAATCGCGTTCGGCTGAAGAGCTTCGATCAATTCGAAGCAGGCATCATCAACGCAACCCACACCGAACATCGCCTGGATGACGATCTGCTGGCGGCGGTTCGGGCGCGGTTCGAGCAGCATCGCGGTGATGATGGCTATGTATTCGACGTTCCGAACCGCGTGGATTTGCTTGTCAAGTCGCGTGCTTGAAGTGCGTTATTCCTCTGCGCCCCGATGCCGTTGGTTCCACAGGTCTTTCCGAAGCGTAATCTGCGATTTCCAGTTGGGCGAAGATCGCCCGGACTTGTGTCGCCAACATTGACGATCAGACCTTCACCTGCACAGTGATAGAGGCAGCACCACATCGAACGCCTCCTGCAGCGCGGCCATGTCGTCCAGGTCCTTCGCGGTTGGTGTGTAGCCTTGGGCGTGGCACTGCACCTGAGCTTCAGCGGAAAGGCATTGCACCGGTGTCGCACCGATGACGCCACGGCCCTGAAACGCCGACGGTGGCAGCGGCCAGGAGCCGCCCTGGGGTAGGTCGAAGTGCCCGTAGCCGCGCTCGTCGAACCGTACGCAGTGGATGTCGACCATCAAGCCCATTGCAGCGCGATAGACCAAGCCATCGCGCGGTACCAGGGCGAAGTCCAGGGATTCAAGCAGTTGCTTTAGCCGTTCTGCGTCCTGCAGCGCGATGATGAGATCGAGATCTGCATGTACCCTGGTTTGACGGCGCAACAGCGCATCTACACCCCAGCCGCCGTCGACCCACATTTCAATGGTGCGGGTAGCTAGTAGAAAACGCTCAACCTGCTTCGCGTCTGCAATCGTTGGTGTCTGCATTCGAATGCTCCGCGCGCCCGTGCCGAGCGGTTGCGTTATTTGGGACGCCGGGCGCTTACCACTTCGGTGTTGAAGCCAAGCACGTGCATGCGTCCGAGGTAGCGGGCATGCTCGACTTTGATGCAGCGATCGACGATGCAGCGCACGCCGCCGGCCTCAGCAATGGCAACCCCCTCGGGGCTGATCACGTTGTACTGCAGCCACAGGAACTTCGCGCCGCACGCCGCGGATTCCTCGGCAATGGCTGGCACCGCGCTTGGATCGCGGAACACGTCCACTACATCCACCGGTTCCGGAATGTCGGAAACCGTGGCGTAGCTTTTCAGCCCCAGTATGGATTCTTCCCTCGGGTTCACCGGCACCACCTCGTAGCCGTGCCGCATGAGGTAGTAGCCCACATAGTGGCTGGCGCGTAGTGGGTTGGGGGAGAAGCCGACTACGGCGATACGCTTGCAGGCTAGCGCCGCTTTAATGGTGTCGACATCCTGATGCTCGGTCATTGCACTGCCTCCAGGCCACGCTCCAGATCACGAATCAGATCGCCCGGATCTTCTATACCGATGGACAGGCGCACCGTTCCGGGGCCAATGCCGGCTGCCTTGAGTTCGTTGTCGTTGAGTTGCCGATGGGTGGTGGTGGCGGGGTGGATGACGAGGCTTTTGGCGTCGCCCACGTTTGCCAGATGCGAGAACAGATTCAGCGCTTCGATGAACGCAACGCCCGCATCGCGTCCTCCCGCCAGATCGAAACAGAAGACCGCACCAGCGCCGCGCGGCAGGTAGCGTTGTACCAGCGCCTGGTAGGGCGACGACTGCAGGCCTGGGTAGCTTACGCGTTGCACCTTCGAGTGCGCCTGCAGAAACTCGGCGACAGCGACCGCGTTCTCTACATGGCGGGCCATGCGCAGCGGCAGGGTCTCGGCCCCCTGAGCGATGAGAAAGGCGTTGAATGGAGACAGCGCGGCACCCAGGTCCCGGAGCGTCTCCGCGCGCAGCTTCATGAGAAAGCCGTAAGTGCCGAAGGTCTCGTGAAACGGCAGCCCGTGGTAGGCCGGCGACGGCTCGGCCATGCCTGGAAAGTGGCCGTTGGACCAGTCGAAGTCACCCTTGTCGATGACAGCACCGGCAATGCTGGTGCCATGGCCACCGATGAACTTTGTGGCCGAGTACACGACGATGTCGGCGCCGTGGTTGAGCGGTTGGCAGAGGTAGGCCGTGGCAAAGGTGTTGTCGATGATCAGTGGGCAACCGGCCGCGTGAGCGATATCGGCAACCGCGGTGATGTCCAGCACGTTGCCGCCGGGATTGCCGATGGTTTCCGCGAAGAACGCCCGCGTGCTCGGGCGCACGGCAGCCTGCCAGGTACCGAGATCGTCCGGGTCCACGAAGGTCAGCTGTACCGACAGCTTGCGAAACAGGTGCTTGAGCTGGGTTACCGTGCCGCCGTACAGAGCGCTGGAGGCAATGACGTGATCGCCTGGCTCCAGCAGA
>JAUILW010000523.1 GCA_030432795.1 Gammaproteobacteria bacterium | reverse complement strand
TCGTCCAGCGCCAACAGACAGTTCAACGCACCCCGCTCTTTGAACGAGGCGGTGAACTGCTGGTTTTCGAATTTGATGTACAGCGTGCAGCCGAGCAGCGACGAGAGCGTCTCGGAGATCTCGCACGGTGTGCGGATTACGTGGCCGGCGATACGGGCGCGCGCGGCCAGGATGTCATCGATGTTCATGGGGCGCGAGTATACTCTGCGCAATGAAGCACCTGCTCATCATCTATCACTCGAAAACCGGTAACACCGAACGGTTGGCACAGGCCGTGATCGACGGCGCTCGCAGCGATGACATCGATACCGTGGACGTTCGAGTGAAGCGCGCAGCCGAAGCAGACGCCAACGACCTCTTGTGGGCGGATGCGCTCATTCTCGGTACACCGGAAAATTTCGGCTACATGTCCGGGGCGCTCAAAGACTTCTTCGATCGCACCTTCTATGAGGTGGAAGGCAAGCTGAACCCATTGCCTTACGCGCTGTTCGTCAGCGCCGGCAACGACGGCAGCAATGCGGTACGCGCCGTGCGGCGTATCGTCGGAGGCTATCCGATGCACGAAGTGCAGGCGCCGATCGTGATTCCGGGCGCCATATCTGCAACGGATCTTGCGCGCTGCACCGAACTCGGTATGGCTTTCGCCTACGGCCTGGATGCGGGCATCTTCTGACGGAGTCGATGTGGACCGGAAAGAAGCGCTATCAGGAGAGACCATCTTTCGCACCAGCAGGTTGCTCTGCCGGCGTTGGCTGGCTTCCGACGCCGCGGCGATCTTCGCGTTGTACTCGGACCCTGACGTTTGCCGGTGGATCGATGATGGCAGGCCGATAACACGTGACGAAACGAACGCCTGGCTCTCGGTGACCCGCCGGAACTACGAAACACGGGGCTACGGCATGTTTGCGCTGGTCGAACCCAGCCAGCACATCCTGATCGGATGTATCGGGCTGGTTCATCCGGGAGGTCAGCAGGAAACAGAGGTTAAGTATGCCCTGCACAAGTCGCACTGGCGGCGAGGGCTGGCTTTGGAAGCGGTGCAGGCAGTGCAGCGCCACGCGTGGTCCGAACTGCGCATTCCGAACTTAGTGGCAACGGTGGCGACGGAAAACGTAGGCTCCCAGCGGGTGTTGGCACGTGCCGGTTTCGCGCTTGTGGAGCGGCGATTGGATGAGAACGGAAGCGCCGAGTTTCTCTACGAGTGGAGCGCCACGTAGTCGGCGCACCTCTACTGCTCCCCCTGCTACTGCTCCCCCTGCTCTTCCTCCTTCACGGCATTCTCCAGCACACGATCCGCAAGGCGCGCGAAGGGCATCGACTGCAGCCAGACCTTCCCGTGGCCCTTGAGGGTGGCAAGGAACAACCCCTCACCGCCAAACAGCATGGAGCGCAGACCACCGGCCAACTGGATGTCGTAGTCGATGCCCTCCTCGAAGCCCACAACACAGCCGGTATCCACCCGCAGCTTCTCACCACGCAAGGTTTTCTCCACGATCGTGCCGCCAGCGTGCAGAAAGGCGAGCCCATCACCCCGCAAACGCTGCAGAATGAATCCCTCGCCGCCGAAGAAACCCACGCCGAGCTTCTTGTTGAAGACGATATCTACCTCGGTGCCGCGGGCAGCGCAGAGGAATGCATCCTTCTGACAAACAATCTCACCGCCGTGCTCACGCAGATTCAGCGGGATGATCTCTCCCGGGTGTGGTGCAGCAAACGCCACGCGGCAGGGCTCGTCGTCGCGGTTCGTGAAATGGGTCATGAACAGCGACTCGCCGGTGAGCACGCGCTTGGCGGCGCCAAACAGGGCACCCAACGCGGAGCCCGAGCCGTCGCCCATGCGCGTCTCGAAGCGCACGCCTTCCTCCATGTACATCAGATGGCCGGCTTCGGCGATCACCGTCTGATCCTCCTCCAGTGTCACCTCGAGGTACTGCAGGTTGGATCCGTTGATGGTGTAGCGAAGATCGTCGCTCATGGGTGCTGTTCCTCCAGGTAAGCGTGGGCGCCGATCAATCCCGGGTGGGCGTCGCGCACGATGTGCAGCGGAATGCGACGGGCCAGGTCCGTCATCAGCCCACGCTCGTCGAAACGGCGCCGCAGGGCACTCGTGGCAGCAAAGTCGGCAATGGCGGGCACGATGCCGCCAGCGATGTAGATTCCGCCGGTGGCGTACAGCGTTGCTGCCAGGCTGCCGGCGGCGGTGCCGAGAATGGCAAAAAAGGTTTCCAGCGTCTGGTGGCAGATGGCGTCAGACGCCTGTACACCACGGCGGCTGATATCTTCCGGCGTGTAATCCGCTGCCTCCGTCCCCCACACCGCGCACACCGCGCGATACAAGCGCACCAGTCCAGGGCCGCTCAGCACCGTTTCCCAGGACACCTGCCCGTGGGTCTGCGCGAGCACCGACCACAACTCCGCCTCCAGCGGATCGCCAACGGCAAGATCTGCATGACCGCCCTCGCTGGGCAGCGCCAGCCAGCCCGAGGCCGTGCGCACCAGCGCGCCCATGCCGCAGCCGCTGCCCGGGCCGATGGCAGCACGGGTACCAAGCGGTTCAGCTTCGCCATCGCCCAGGGTCAGAAGATCGGCGTAACGTAAGAGTCCGTAGGACACCGCCGTGAAGTCGTTGATCACCGATACCGGTACGCCGCGTGCTGCGGTCAGTGCAGGCCCATCCACTACCAGTTTGCAGTTGGTCATGGACACCCGGCTCGCGGTCACCGGGCCCGCCACCGCGAAGCACACCGCCTGCAGGTCT
>JAUILW010000522.1 GCA_030432795.1 Gammaproteobacteria bacterium | reverse complement strand
GAGGGTTGATCTAACGCAGCGGTTAGTGACCCGTCAGGTTAATTCGTTGATCTATGATGAGCCCAAAATCGTCAAGAGCAAGGCGCATTCCGCAGGACAGGTCGGGACCTTTCCAAGGGATGCAACGGAGCCTTCAGCGCTCGGGCAGGAGCTATTGACGATTTTGGGCCACCCGAAGGGCGCGTGCCTCCTCATTCAGAAAAGAGGCGCCCCTGCCGTTGTTGCGCCTCTTGGACATGGCACCACCATGCCCTGCGAGACGCGCCTAGCCAGTGACGCCGTGGCACGCGTCATAGGTCGACGAATTAACCTGACGGGTCACTAGTTGCGTGGCTCGAATGCACTTTAGACTCTGAACAATCCAACTGAGGGCCAGATCGTGCGTAAATTCATCGACCTGTCGATTTACCTCGAAACCGACGTGATCTCCGACCCACCCGGCATGCAGCCGCAGATCACCTATATCGATCACCAGCAGGGCATCGCCGGCATGGTGGCGTCGTTTCCAGGCCTGAAGGCCGAAGAGCTTCCGGATGCCGAGGGCTGGGCGGTGGAGCAGGTGCGGCTGAGCACGCACAACGGTACGCACCTGGATGCGCCCTATCACTTCGCCTCCACGATGAACGGCGGCGAGCGGGCCATCACTATCGACGAGGTGCCGCTGGAGTGGTGCTTCAACGATGGTGTGAAGCTCGACTTTCGCGACCGGCCGAACGGCTACGTGGTCACGGCGGAGGATGTGGAGGCGGAGCTTGCGCGCATTGATTACAAGCTCAAACCTCTGGACATCGTCGTGGTCAATACCGCGGCCGGCAAGCGCTACGGGCAGGATGACTACGTGTCCTACGGTTGCGGTATGGGGCACGACGCCACCATGTATCTTCTCGAGCGCGGTGTGCGGGTGACCGGCATCGACGGCTGGAGTTGGGATGCACCATTCGAATACACACGCGCACGCTACGAAGCCGAGGGCGACGCCAGCATCATCTGGGAAGGGCACAAGGCCGGCCGGGAAATCGGCTACTGCCACATCGAGAAGATGCACAACCTCGAAGCGCTACCGCCGCACGGCTTCATGATCTCCTGCTTCCCGCACAAGATCCGCGGTGCGTCTGCTGGCTGGACGCGAGCGGTGGCCATTCTCGATGATTGATCCGAGCATCGACACCAGCCGCGCTGCGTGGATCGCTCCCGGCGTGCAGATGTACGGCGAGGTGCATCTCGAAGAGGGCGTGAGCATCTGGCCGAACACCGTGCTGCGGGCGGAGGCTGCGCACATCTCCGTGGGCGCCTTCACCAACCTGCAGGACTTCGTGATGGTGCACTTCGGTGCCGACAGCGCGAGTACCATCGGTGCGTATTGCTCCATCACCCACCACGTGACGATCCACGGCGCCACCATCGGCGATTGCTGCCTGATCGGTATCAATGCAACGATCATGGACGGTGCGCGGATTGGCGCCAACAGCATCGTCGCAGGCAACAGCATCGTGCGTGAAGGGGCGGTGATACCTGAGAACAGCGTCGTCGCCGGCGTGCCGGCTCGGGTGGTGGCAACGCGCAACAATTACGTAGCGAACAAGCTCAACGCGGTGTCCTACTATGAGAACGCTATAGGCTACGCGCGCGGTTACTACCGACGATGGTCAGACGCCGATTACGCCGAGCTCATGCAGGCGAAGCGATTGGAATTCGAAGCGGAGATCTAAAGGGAAGTCTAAACGTCCGACCTGATGTTGGGCATGAGCTGCAGGCGCTTCAACAGATTCACAAACTCGCCGAGGCGCTGCGCCCGATAGGCATCCACATCCGTATCTGCGTAATCGTAGAAACCCGCGCCGTCACGCAGACCGTTGCGTCCCTCCCGCATGTTGCTCTCGACGATGTCCGGCAGCTGGTAGCGATCGCTGCTCACCGCACCCGACAGATAGCGGGATGCGTGATACAGAATGTCGCCGCCGCCCCAGTCGATGAACTCCAGCATGCCGAGCACGGCGAAGCGCAGGCCAATGCCTAAGCGTATCGCCTTGTCGATCTGTTCTGCGGTGCCGACACCTTCCTCCACCATGCGCGCCGCTTCGTTCATGGCCAGTGCCTGGATGCGTGGCACCACATAGCCGGGTGCCGCGCCCATGCGTGTGGGCACTTTGCCGATCTGCTCGAGAATCTCGCAGAGGCGGTGGGTGACTCCGGTGGCGGTTTGCGGGCCGGAGCTCACCTCCACCAGCGGCATGAGGTGCGCCGGGTTCAGCCAGTGGGCGTTGAGCACGCGCTGCGGATGCGTAGCGAGATCGGCGAGGTCCGTCACCAGAAAGGTGGAGGTGGTTGACGCGAGAATGCAATCGTCCGGGGCATGCGCACTCATCCAGGCGAAGGCATCGCGCTTCGCGTCCATGACCTCGGGCACCGCTTCGAAGATCAGCTCGGCGTCGGCGATCGTCGCGGCGGCCCCTGCCAGCGGGTGAAAGGTGATGCGGTTGCAGCAGCGCTGCACGTTTTCCGGCGGGAGCGCGCCGATGCTGGCGAGAAACTCGAAATCCCCCTGCATGACGGCACGGCCGTTCTGCGCGAGCGTGGAAAAGCCCCGCGCATCGCGATCCTTCAGGTCCAGCAGGCGTACCGGCACGCCGCTCAGGGCGAAGGCCACGGCAATGCCGTGGCCCATGCGGCCGGCGCCTACAGCGGCGACGTAGGGCGGCAAGGCCGTCATGTCAGAAACCGGCCTGTAGCTGGCTGGTCAGGGTTTGCCGGTCGAGTCCGGCGA
>JAUILW010000521.1 GCA_030432795.1 Gammaproteobacteria bacterium | reverse complement strand
GCCCGGAGTTTACCGGGGTGCTAGCGGACAGTGGCGCGCGAGGCCTGGCCAACGCGCCCACGCCGGACGCCAATGAAGTGTATGTGGATCGCGACATCATGGTGCTCGCCAACCCGGAGATCGCCCAGCTGCCTGGCTGGGTAATCGCGCTCGTCGCCGCAGGCGGGCTGGCAGCCGCCCTGTCCACCGCCGCGGGCCTGCTGCTGGTGATCTCTACCTCGATCTCGCACGATCTCATCAAGAAGACCCTGGCGCGGGACATATCCGACCGCCAGGAGCTCACCTACGCGCGCATCGCCGCCGCCTCCGCCATCGTCATCGCCGGCTACCTCGGCATCAATCCGCCTGGCTTCGTCGCCGAGGTCGTGGCGTTCGCCTTCGGTCTCGCTGCGGCATCCCTGTTCCCCGCCATCCTCATGGGTATCTACGACAAAAAGATGAACCGCGAGGGGGCGATTGCCGGCATGCTGGCGGGGCTGGTATTCACCGCAGGCTACATCACCTGGTTCAAGTTCATCGAGCCAGCCGCCAACAACGCTACGTTCTGGTGGCTTGGTATATCACCCGAAGGTATCGGCGCGGTGGGCGCGGCCCTCAACTTCGCGATCGCCTACCTCGTCTCCCGAGCATTCCCACCAGCGCCGGAGAACGTGCAGGATCTTGTGGAACGGATCCGCATCCCCCGCGGCGTCGAACAGCCGCACGATCACTGATGGATACCCTCGACGAAGCCCAGTGGCAACAGGTACGCGCCATAGAAGCGCTGGAAGCGGACGGTATCGTCATCGGCGGCTGGAAGCTCGGCATGACGTCGGGGGAGTCCCGAGATGCCCTGGGGCCAGGCTTTCGCCCGTTCGGCTATGTGCGCCACGACCGCATCTATCATCAGGGTGACACGCTCTCCTGGCAGGACGTGACGCCGGGTCAGATCGAAACGGAGCTCGCCATCCACATCGACGAGGATCTGGCGGGCGATGTGACGCCGGAGCGAGCACGTCGATGCTGCCGGCTGGCGGCCGGATTCGAGCTCAATCAGAAGCGTCTGGGAAAAGACGCAAGCCCCGAGGCGCGCATTGCAGACAATCTCTCTCAATGGGGCATCGTCGTCGGCGAGCCGCTAGCAGTGCCCGGGGACTGGCAGCCAGAGGAGATGGTGGTCCGCATTCTCCAGGGCAACGGCGTGGTGTCCGAAGTAGCGGCCCGCGGCCATGTGGACGATCACTTCGAGTCGATCGCGCGGCTTGCCAACCGCCTGCAACGCTTCGGCCGACTGCTGCGCGCGGGCGATTGGGTCATTACCGGCGCCTTTGGTCGCGTGCCGGAACCGGAGCCCGGCGCGTGGACCGGCAGTTTCTCAGGCGTGGGTGACGTCACCATTCAGATCATCCGTTGACCGAGCTCCGCGCTGGCCTCGGCCTGCTGCGCGCGCCCAACGTGCAGCGGCTGTTCATCGCCTACCTCATAACCTACAGCGGCACCGCCATGGCACCCATCGCCATGGCGTTCGGTGTGCTGGAGCTCACCGGCTCCACCCGCGACGCATCCATCGTCATCGCGGCACCAACCGCCGCCAGCATTGTCGTGCTGCTGTTCGGCGGCGTGATTGCAGATCGCGTTTCCCGGCAACGGGTGATCGTGGCGGCCGAACTCGTCGCGATGGGCGCCCAACTCGTTCTCGGCTACCTCTTTCTCAGCGAGACAGCCAGTATTCCCCTGCTCACCACCTTCATGCTCGTCAACGGCGTGGCCATGGCATTTCACGCACCGGCGGTGGCGGGCTTGATCGTACAGCTCGTGGACAAGCAGGATTTGCAGGCTACCAATGCAATCCTGGGCATCGCCCGCAACTCCGCCACCATCGGTGGAGCGGCCCTCGGCGGCATGCTGGTGGCACTCGTGGGCGCCGGCTGGACGCTCCTCGCAGACGCCGCGACATTCGCCGTGTCGGCATTGCTGGTGGCGGGTCTGACACCGCGAGCGCAGCGACCGCCCGAGGCCGCTTCGCTTCTTGAGGACCTGCGGCTGGGCTGGAGAGAGTTTACCCGCCACACGTGGTTGTGGACGATCGTGCTGCAGTTTTCGCTGGTGGTTGCCGCAATCGACGCCACCTTTGGCTTGCTCGGGCCGGCCGTAGCGCGCGATGCACTCGGCGGTCCCACCCATTGGGGGTTCATCATGGCCGGATTCGGCCTTGGCACACTGGGCGGCGGCCTGCTTGCCATCCGCCTGCAACCGGTCCACCCGATGTTGCTGGGGAGCTGCCTGGTATTTGTGTTTGCCGGAATACCCATGACACTTGCAGTACCCCTGCACACCAGCTGGATCATAGTCGCGGCGGTGGCCGGTGGTTTCGCCGGACAGATCTTCGGCGTGCTGTGGTACACCACCCTGCAGCGCAAGGTGCCGTCCGAACTCCTGTCACGAGTATCCGCCTACGATCACATGGGCTCCATCGTGCTCGCACCGCTCGGCATCGTGGTCGGCGGCATCCTTTACGAGGCGCTCGGGCCGCGTGCCACGCTGCTGATCGCTGCCGCCGCCATCATCGTGCCGACGCTGGCGGTGCTGTGTGTGCGCGACGTTCGCACAATGACCACGACCTCAGACTGAATCGCGGTTGGTTTCGGTGCGGCTGAAGTCGAGCAGCGCCACGTCCTTGGAGAACAGCAGCGCCCAGTTCCATTCCAGAAACAGGCGCACCTTGCGAGCGAACGTGGGAATGCGCGACAGATAGAACGCCCGCCACAGAAACCAGGCGGCGAGCCCTGATATGCGCAGCCCGAA
>JAUILW010000520.1 GCA_030432795.1 Gammaproteobacteria bacterium | reverse complement strand
TAGTTCACCCGCCGAATCCGGATGCGTGCCACCGGGTTGTCGAAGCGGTGCTGCTCCGTGAGCACGGATGTCGGCAACGCGTCCATCGCCGTGAGCACGCCCGAGTGCATCGACACCCGGTCTGCGTCGTCATCGCGCACGGCGTTGAAACCCTCGCCGCCATCCGCCGGGCCGGGAATGGAGCCAGGCGCCTCGTCATCCGCTTCGGTGCCGGCATCATAGGCTGGTGTGGTAGCTTCCAGCACTTCGCCCGGCGCCAGCACACCTACTTCCGGAAGGCCATTCAGCGCCGTGAACGCATCGTTGGTGTTGACCAGCATGGTCGCTACCGACACCCGCAGATCCGCGCGCGCGTTGTCGCTGATGGTCACCGACACCTGTGCCTGACCGCCAGGCGGAATCGGCCCATCGAAGGCAACGGCGTCGGTCACTGCGTCTGCCGCCAGCGCCTCGTCAATCAGCGGCTGGCCATCACCGCCCTCAGCAAGCACCTCCAGACCCGCACTCGCCGGCTGTCCCACTGAGAACACGCGGTAGCCGCCGTCATGCAGTATCACCACCGGTGGTGACAGCGGCTGCGCGTTGGTGAGATTGGTAACGCTGATCTCGTAGGTGGACATCAGCACGGTTTGCACAGGCGCCGCCGACGAACTACCACCTCCGCCGCCACCGCAGGCGGTGAGCACGCCGGTTACCGCCGCCAGACCAACCATCTTTCTTACAGCAGCCATGTCAGTTCACCGTGACCGTGACCCGGGCGACCGGGTTGAGCCAACGGTGCACGCGCGCATCCAGATCGCTCACCCCGCCGGTCGCATCCGTATCGCCCAGTGCACCGCGGTGGATGTGCACGGTGGTGTTGCTGTCTGCGGGCGCAGCTCCAGAGGCACCGCTGCCGGAACCACCGGGCGCTGCCGGTATGCCAGCCACACCAGGCGCGCCGCCGCCGTTGACGACCTCGTCGTTGGCTTCGGTACCAGCATCGTAAGCGGACACGTTCCACACGTAGGTGCCGGCCGCCGTAGGTATCTCCACCGCATTGAGGCCGATGAATCCGTCATTGGTGGGCAGCATCATGGCGACGACAGACAGGCGCACGTTATCCGTACCGTCGGTATTGAGGGCGGCCGAGGTGTTCTGCGCCGGCGCGAGCAGTCCCCCCGCAGGGTTTTCGACCACAGTGGCGCTGATCGCCGCAAGCTCTCCGGCGAGACCGGAGATGTCACCACCTTCCGCCATCGCCTGCAGACTGGGGCTTGCCGCTTCGCCAGCAGCGAACAGGCGGCTGTCTTCAGTGTGCGCCGCGACAAGCAGCGGCGTAAAGTAGATTCCGTTGGTCAGATTGTCGACGCGGACGGTGAAGTCCACGGCGTGCACCGGCGCACACAGCGCCATGGCCGAGAGGCAGAGTACCGCCCTGGCAGGGTTCCATCGAAACATGGGTGTTGGCTCCAGTTGGCAATCAAGGAGCCGCCATGGTCGGTTGGGTTCATCACGAAAGTATCACGGCAGGGTCAACATTTCGTCCCCGTCAGAAGAAGTAGCTGCCTCCGTTAGCCACCAGCACGGAGCCGGTGCAGAAGCTCGCGGCATCGCTGGCAACCCAGGCGACGGCCTCCGCAATCTCTGCGGGCACAGCCATGCGGCCCAGGGGGATATCCGCTTCCATGGACTGTATCCACTCCTGCGGTATGCCCGCCATGATGGGGGTGTTGGTCGGGCCAGGCGCCACGGCGTTCACCCGGATACCACGCCCTGCCAGCTCTCCCGCAAGACAACGCGTCATACCGATGATGGCCGCTTTGCTGGTGCAGTAGTGCACGGCTCCTTCGCCGGACTGCGCCGATGTGGAAGAGATGCTGACGATGGACCCGCCCTTCTCAGCCGCCACCATGGAACGCACCGCCTCGCGGGCACAGTAGAACGCGCCGTCGATGTTCACCCCCATCACACTCTTCCATCCTGCATCCTGCATATGGATCAGGTGATCGACGTGGGTGGTCGCAGGACCTCCTGCGGCGAGTTCTTCGTTACGTTTGGCCATCAGCGCATACATCTCGTCGCTGCCGTCGTCGGGCGCGCGGCCGATGCCGGCGTTGTTGACGAGCACGTCCACGGCGCCGAGCGTGTCGACCACCTCGCGAAATGCTGCTGCCACATCGGCACTGTTACTCACGTCGCAGGCTTTCGCGAGGTGCGGCCCACCTGTACAGCCAGCTACCGTTTCCTGTGCCTCATCGGCGTTGAGATCCAGCGCTGCTACGCGTCCGCCGAGGCTTGCAAACTTCTCTGCGATGGCACGCCCCATGCCACGCCCGGCGCCGGTAACCACCACCACTTTACCCTCGAAACTCTGCAGTTCTGCCACCGCGATTCTCCCCGAGTCGTTCTTACTGTATGTGTGCGAGCGAGGCCGTCAGGCGCCCGGAGGCGGCGGCACCACAAGCTGTTGGGATTTGCCGCCATCCACGCTCAGGCAAGCTGCCGTGATGTAGCTGGCCTCATCGGACAGCAGAAACGCTGCTGCCGCCGCCACCTCGCGGGGCTCACCGAGCCGCTGCATTGGCACGCCACCAGCCACCGCTTCTGTGTAGCCCGGAATTCCTCCGAGGGCATTGGTGGTGCTCGGCGTGGCGATGACGCCCGGGGCAATGACATTGACGCGCACGTTACCTTGCGCGCCTTCCATTGCCGCGCAGCGGGTGAAGTGGATCAGCGCTGCCTTGGAGGACGAGTAGGCCGCCATGTTGTCGATGGCGAGCAGGGCGTTGATGGACGTAACGTT
>JAUILW010000519.1 GCA_030432795.1 Gammaproteobacteria bacterium | reverse complement strand
GGGCAAGGGCAACGGCCCGACCAGCAACGTGAACTTCAACGACGTCATGCGGGAAATGGCAGGGCGTCCGCGATAGAAACCGGAGACGCAACACATGCCATACGATTCGCTCACGAGCCGCACCGATGTGCAGGCCATGATCCGGGAGCAGGTCTCCGAGATCATGCTCCAGGGCATGCAGAACATGTCTGCGGCCCTGACGCTGTTTACCCGTGTGAACGTGCCCACCAATCAAACCCGGTTCCCGGTGCTGGCCACGCTGCCGAGCGCCTACTGGGTTGACGGGGACACCGGCCAGAAGCAGACCACCGACGTCGCCTGGGAAAACAAGTACATCGACATCCAGGAGCTCGCGGCCATCGTGCCGATCCCTGACGCGGTGCTCGATGACGCCTCCTACGATGTCTGGGGCGAAACCCGGCCATTGGTCGAGAACGCGATCGCTCGTGCGCTCGATGCCGCCATCTTCTTCGGCACCAACGCGCCAGCGATTTTCCCTGACGACATCCACACTGCCGCCGTTGCCGCGAGCAACACCTACGACCGGGGCACCACCGCCGCCGGATCGGGCGGTATCGCCGAAGACATCAATCAGGTAATGGGCACGCTGATCGCGGACGGCTATGCGCCAACCGCGTTCGTGGGCAATCCCACCTTCCAGACGCGCATTCGAGGCGCACGCGGCACGGACGGTCAGCTCCTGACCGACGTGAACGCCGGCGTCAACAACATCTGGGGCTTGCCGACCGTGTACCCGATGGCGGGCCTGTGGTCGAGCGCCAGTGACGCGCCTGAGCTGTTCGCGCTGCAACGCGAGAACTTCATTCTCGGTGTGCGCCAGGACTTCACCGTCACGGCATCCAACACCGCTGTCATCCAGGACGGAACCGGCGCCGTGACCTTTAACGCCTTCCAGCAGGACATGACGCTGTTCCGTGTCGTGTTCCGTGTTGGATGGCAGGTCTCGAACCCGCCGAACTACCAGGAAGAGACCGAAGCCGACCGTTATCCGGCGGCCGTGCTGTTGGTGCCGTAGTGAGTGCCGAGACCGAACGGCGCGAGCGGCGGCTGGCGCGACGTGCGTTCCAGCGATTGCAGGATCAGCGGCTCGCTGGGGACAGCGACGAAGCCGCCGCCGTTCGGGCCAGGTGGCAGCCGATGGAAGCTTTCGTGACCGAAGGACCGGACATCGGCGAACGCGAGGAACCCGAATCCGAAGAAGGGCAGCGAATCAACTAGCCCGATCTGACAGGAGTGAGACATGCCTGTAACTGCACCCTACGTGGTGACGCTCTCCAACAACGTGCCGAACGTGGCGGCTGGCTCGACTGATTCCAGCACGGTCGCGGTCGCGCCGTTCGCGGGCACGGTGACGTCAGTGACGTTTACCCCGGACGCCGGAATCACCGGCCACGCCACGAACAACCGGACGGTTTCGATCATCAACAAGGAAGACGACGGTACCGGCACGACCGCTGTGGCCGAGCTGGAATTCGATGTTGGCGTGGATGCCACCGCGTTCGATGAGACGGCGATCACGCTTTCCGGCACCGCCGCCGACTTGGTCGTTGCCGAGGGTGATGTGCTGGCCTGGTCATCGGTTCACGCCGCATCTGGCGTTGCCGATCCCGGTGGCACCGTCACCATCAAGATCGCCCGGAGCTAGGCGCTGTGGCGTACGACCCTTCTGACGATGTGACGGCGCGTGCCCTGCTTGAGGCGGCGCTCGCGCTCGACAGCACACCGACGCTCGCCACGGCCACCGTCGACATGGTGTTCGACCTCGCGGCGTCCCTGGACGCTGATGAAGAGACCGTCTACCTCGCGTCCGACCTGAACAAGAGTGCGGCGCTGGGGTGGAACCTCAAGGCGGGGCTAACGGCTGACGCCTACGACATCGGCGGGGGCAATGGCAAGTACCTGACGCGCTCGCAGTGGTTTGAGCACTGCAAGCAGATGGCGCAAGCCTACGGCTCGGGCCAGATGTCGGTGACAGGCGACAGCACGCTCAAGGGCGGCATCCGGGTCGCCGGGCTGATCACCAGCACCAGCGCCGATTACTGGGAGACGACCTCGTGACGATTGCCGACGACATTGCCCAGGTGTGGGAAGACGTGCGGCCGATCTTCGTGGAGCACTTCCACGCGGACAGTTACACGCTCTCTCGCAAGCAGGTCAACGCCGCCGGTGGGTGGGATACCGCGGACGGCTTCAGCACCATCGAAACCGGGCGCTGCACGTTCGTGGATACCACCACGCTCAACGACGCCGAAGCAAACGGCATGGTCTACGTGTCGATGTCGCCGTACACCCTGGAACTGCCCGCCGGCACGCTGGCCACGAAAGAGGATCGTATCACCGTCAACGGACGCGACTTCCTGGTCGACGGCGATCCCAAGACGCCGGGCCTGTGGGATCCGGGGTTCGTGCTGGTCGGCATCTCGGAGCGCAAGCCATGAGCCTGACGATCGACGTGAGCGAAATCGTTGGCTTTGCCGACGCCATGCAGCGGGTGCCGGACGTGATGCGTCGCGAGCTCGTGACGACCACGAACGCGCTCACCGCCGAAGGCGCGGCACTGGCACAGGGATTCGCGCCGGTCGATAGCGGACGGCTGCGGGGCAACATCCGGCCCGAGCACGCCGGCGGTGGGGGCGGCGGCATCAGCGGTCGGTACCTCACCGACCTGGTGTATTCGGCGCAACGGGAATACGGCGGCACGATCACCGGCAATCCGTGGCTGGTGTTCCAGGTCGACGGGCGCTGGGTGAAGGTGCGATCGGTCACGCAATCCGGCT
>JAUILW010000518.1 GCA_030432795.1 Gammaproteobacteria bacterium | reverse complement strand
TTTCAGCTCCGCATGGGCGCTTCCCGCAGCCATCAGCAGCACGGTGGTGAGTGTGGTCGCAAACTTCTTGATCACGTAAACATCTCCTCAGCAGTCATTGGCGCGCTTTGACCTGGGCGCGAGGGCGGGGATTGTATCGGCTTGGATTGGAAAAGACGAATGCCCCGCCACCTTCGTTTAACCCGTTTTTACGCCCTGGTTTTAGAACGTCCGCCCCAGCTCAAACTGGAACGACTCGGTTTCATCGAATTCGCCGTCGTTGAATGGCTTGGCGATACTGAAGGTCATCGGACCCAGGCCCGTAAGCCAGGTAACGCCGAAGCCAAACGCGTAGCGCAGCTCGTCGGCATCGAAATCGAAGCAGTTACGGCTGTAGCTGCGGCAGTTGGTGCTAAACACGTTGCCCGCATCCACGAAGAACACCGATCGGAACTGCCGGGTGTCATCCACGAAGGGCAGCGGGAAGATCAGCTCTGCGGAGAACTCGGTGAGCAGGTTGCCGCCGAACGGATCGCCATCCGGATCGAAGAACGCGCGCGGCAGCGGGTTGCCGTTGATGTCCACTTCCGGGTTGGTGCTGCGCGGCCCCAGCGTGGAGCTTTCGAATCCACGTACGCTGCCGAAGCCGCCGGAGAAGAAATGCTCATAGAACGGAATATCCCGGTCGCCGTAGGTGTCTGCGTAGCCCAGCTCCGTGCGCAGGCGCAGGGTCCAGTCTCCCCACAGGGGGAAGTACCGCTCACCGTTGTAGATCAGCTTGTAGAACTCGGTGTCGCTGCCGGGCACTGCAACCTCCAGCGCAATCTGCTGCGCCGTGCCCCGCGTGGGAAACAGGCCACGGTTGAGCGTGGAGCTGCTCCAGGAAAAGTTGGCCTTGAAGTTCAGCGCATCCGCACCGTTCTCCCGCAGAAAATCCTGGATCTCTCGTGCAGGAAAGCGGCCTTCCAGAACTTCTGTGTATTCCGCCTGCAGGCCGAAGTTGATGCGCTGGGTTTCGCCGATGGGGAAGCCGAAGTTCACGCCAAGGCCAGCGGCATCCGTGCTGAACCGGGCGATATTGCGCTCATCGAAATCCAACCGCCGCATGAACACGTTGAAGCCCCGGCTGATGCCATCGAGGGTGTAATAGGGGTTGAAGTAGTTGAAGCTCGCCGACTTCTGGTAGTCCGACACACTTACGCCAACGCCGAGCTGGTTGCCGGTACCGAACACGTTGTTCTGCTGATAATTCGCTCCCAGGATCAGACCTGTGCCCTGCGCGTAGCCGAGGGTGGCGGAGATGCTGCCGGAGGGCTGCTCTTCCACCGTGAAATTCACGTCGATCTGATCATCCGTGCCCGGCACCTGCGGCGTCTCGACATCCACCGTACCGAAGTAGCCGAGCCGCTCCAGCCGCACCTTGGACAGATCGATCTGTGCGGTGGACGCCCAACCGGCTTCCATCTGCCGCATCTCCCGACGCATGACCTCGTCCTGCGTGACCCGGTTGCCTGAGAAACTGATGCGGCGCACGTAGGCGCGTTTGCCCGCATCGACGAAGAACTCCACATCCACGGAGCCGTCTTCATTGATTCGCGGCACGCCGCTTGCCGTGGCGAAGGTGAAGCCTGCATTGCCAAGTGCTGTGGTGATGAACTCTTCCGTCGCGGTGACCCGCGCCTGGGAGAAGGTCTGCCCCTCCTCCACCACGAACAGCGACCGCAGCGCATCGGGCTCGAGGTCACCCAGCTCGCCGATCAGCCCCACCTTGTTCACGGTGTACACATCGCCCTCATCGATGTTGACGGTGATGTACACCTGGCTGCGGTCCGGCGTGATGCTTACCTGCGTGGACTCGATGTTGAAGGCCACGTAGCCGCGGTCTTTGTAGTAAGACTCGAGCTTCTCCAGGTCGCCGGTAAACTTCTCACGCGAGTACTTGTCATCGTTGCGGTAGAACGACAGCAGGCTTGGATGCTGCAGCTCGAACTGATCGAGCAACTGCTCTTCCGTGAAATCTTCGTTACCCACCACGTTGATGTGGCGGATGCCGGAACTCTTGCCTTCTTCGATCTTGATGCTGATGGCCACGCGGTTACGCGGCAGCTCTTCAATGTCGGTTTCCAGGCTTGCGCCGTACCTGCCCTGGCTCACGTACTGCCGCTCGAGCTCGAGCCCCACGCGTTCGAGAGTTGCCTGCTTGAAAATCTCGCCTTCGCGCAGACCCTGCTGCGACAGACCATCCATCAGTGCTTCGGTTTTGATGGCCTTGTTGCCGTCGATCTCGATGGACTCGATGGCCGGACGCTCCTTGACCGTAATGACCAGCACCCCGTCGTCGCGGGCCATGCGGATATCATCGAAGTAGCCCGAGCTGAACAGCAAGCGCATCAACTGCCGTGTTGCGCGCTCATCGATGCGGTCACCCACGTTGACCGGCAGCAGGTTGAACACCGTACCGGCCGATACCCGCTGCAGCCCCTGCAGACGGATGTCGGAAATAGTGAAGGTGTCCGCCGCTACCAGCGAAGGAACTACAGCGAACCACGCGACGAGCAGTACGCGTCGTGCTCCCGCCCGAAAATCAACCTCTCTCAAAACGCTTCCCAATCCCGATGTCAGCTACTGACAAGCCGTGCCACGTCATTGTACAGGGCGAGGATCATCAGCCCCCCCACCAGAAACATACCCACCTGATACCCAAGCTCCATGGCGCGCTCCGAAACCGGCTTGCCACTCATCCATTCGGCGCTGGCGAAGATCACATGTCCACCATCCAGTATCGGGATGGGCAACAGATTCAGCACCCCGAGCGAAACGCTCAGCAGCGC
>JAUILW010000517.1 GCA_030432795.1 Gammaproteobacteria bacterium | reverse complement strand
TGGCGCTGAAGCGTGTACGGGGTGCCGATGTGCAGGGCCTCTACCTGACCATTGAGGCGATCAAGGGCCAGCTCGCAACGCTGCCGATTGCCGTGCCGGAGTACCTGGCGGAAAAGCCTGAAGCACCTGCAACGCCTGCGGGAGCGGACTTCTGGCAGGTCGTGACCGATCGGTTTTTCTCACTGTTCAGTTTCCGTGAGGTGGGGCGTGAAGGGCTGCGTCCCCTGCTCGCCCCGGAAGAGAGCGTGTATCTCGAGCAGAACATTCGCCTGACGCTGGAGCAGGCGCAGCTAGCTGTGCTCAAGCGGCATCAGGATGTGTACGAGGCGAGCCTGACCAACGCCCGTGCGTGGGTGGGTGCGTACCTCGCGGGCGACTCCCAGGACGTGCGCGATTTTGTCACCGCCATTGACGAGTTGCTGATGGTGGATCTGGAGCAGCCGCTGCCTGATATCAGCGCATCGTTTTCGGCTCTCAACGATGTGCTTAGAGGCGTTGCTCCATTGGAGACGCAGTCACCACCAGGTGATGCGGCTGAGCTGGAGCCAGCTGAGATCCCCGGGGAGCAGGGATGAAGGTTGGTCTGATCGCGCTGCTGGCGGTTGTTCTGCTCGGCGGCCTGCTTGGCACCCTGATCGTGCAGGACCCTGGCTATGTCTTGATTGCCTACGGCGACAAGGCCTGGGAGACGAGCCTGTGGTTTGCGCTGGCGATGTTCATTCTGCTGTATGTGCTGGTGCGTGTACTGTTCTTTGCCGCCTCGCGTGTTACGGGCGGCTTTGGCGGTCTGGCGCAGTGGGCGCGCGAGCGCAAAGCCCGCGCGGCCCGTAAGAAGACGGCTCAAGGGCTGTTGCTGTGGGCAGAGGGTGATTGGCGCGAGTCCAGCCGATTGCTGGCGGATGCTGCGCCGGCGGTGGAGTTCCCTCTTGTGAATTACCTGCATGCGGCCCGTGCCGCCGATGCGCTTGGCGACGAGGCCCGGCGTGACGAGATGCTCGCTGCTGCCGAAGAAAGCACGCCGGGCTCACGTTTTGCGGTAGGCCTCACGCATGCCGAACTGCTCTGCGGCCAGGGCCACTACGAGCAGGCTCTGGCGCGGCTTCTGAAGCTGCGCGGTGAAGCCAGCAGGCACCCGCTCGTGCTTCGTCTGCTAACGCAGTGCTATGAGGCGCTCGGGGACTGGGAGGCGTTGCTCGAATTGTTGCCCGATGTACAGGTGAGCAGCGCCCTGGACGAGCAAGCGTTCGATCGTCTACTCGAGCGCGCTTGGACGGCGCACCTTGCCGCGGCACCTGCGGAGGAGGCCTGGAAGAATTTGCCGAAGCACCTGAAGAAGCGGGCAGACGTTGTCGCGGTGTATGCACGCGCCCTGATGCAGGATGACCAGGGTGCACGCGCGGAGGTAGTACTGCGGCAGGCGCTCAAAAGCGACTGGTCGGACGCTCTGGTTGTCCTTTATGGCGAGATCGACGGCGGTGCGCCACGCGAGCAGCTTGCCCACGCAGAGCAATGGCTGCGCAAACATCCCAACGATGCTGCACTACTGCTGACGCTTGGGCGGCTATCTATGCGTTGTGAAAGCTGGCCCAAGGCTCGTGAGTACTTTGAAACCAGTCTACGCCTGCGCCAGTCGGCGGATGTTTACGGTGAGCTGGGTCGGTTGTGTATCCGCATGGGCGATGTCGAGCGCGGTGGTGAATACATGCTCAAGGCGCGTCCGGACCTTCCGGAGCTGCCGCTACCCTCAACGCGGGGCGTAGTCGAAGACGTCGCTGGCTAGGTCAAGCGTGCCGCCGCCGCTTGGTTGCAGCACATCAACAGCTGCCCATACGAAGGCGGGCCCGCCGCAAAGCACGATTCTGCTGTGCTGGAGATCGGCCGCGTGTTCATCCAGCCAAGCCATCCCGGCGTTGTCTTCGTTGCGTCTTTCATCGACGAAGATCACCGGCTCCAGAAAGTCGAGGCTATGCAATCGCTCGCCCAGATAGAGCAGGTTCGGTGCGTCCACACACCACAGTAGCCCGACCTTTGGGCGCTTGGTCTGGTGGTCCAGCTGCTCCAGCATGCCCCAGGCCTGGGCGATACCGCTGCCGCCGCAGATGAAGAACAGTGCTTTTTCCGTAGCATCGAGATAGACGTTGCCCGCTGGCGGTTGAAGCTGCACCGGGCCACCGGCAGCGAGCAAGTCGAGCATGCGCTCAGCATCATCGTTTCCGGCCAGCGGCTGAAAGTGAATCTCCAACTCAGGAAGCCTGTGCGGCGCCGAGGCGATGGAAAATGGAATGGCAGTACCATCAGGGTGCAAGATGGCCGTGTACTGCCCGGCCTGGAACGCGAAGGATGTCGGCTGTGAATCGAGACGCAGCCGGACCACATGCACTGGTCCGGCTGACACCTCAATAATGGAAGCGTGGGGCAACTAGCGCCCTTTCATGGAGGCGAAGAACTCGTTGTTGGTCTTCGTGTCCTTGAGCTTGTTGATCATGAACTCGATGGCGGCAAGGTCGTCCATCTCGTGCAGGAGCTTGCGCAGGATCCACACCCGTTGCAGGTCTTCTTCGCCCATCAGCAGCTCTTCGCGGCGGGTGCCGGAACGGCGGATGTTGATGGCCGGGTAGACACGCTTCTCGGCAATCTTGCGTTCGAGGTGCAGTTCCTGGTTGCCGGTGCCTTTGAACTCCTCGTAGATCACCTCGTCCATCTTTGAACCGGTGTCGATCAGCGACGTGGCGACGATCGTGAGGCTGCCGCCTTCCTCGATGTTTCTGGCGGCGCCGAAGAAGCGCTTGGGGCGCTCCAGCGCGTGGGCGTCCACACC
>JAUILW010000516.1 GCA_030432795.1 Gammaproteobacteria bacterium | reverse complement strand
ACCTTCCGGCAGGTAATCAGCAGCGCCCAGGCGCATAGCTTCCACTGCTGGCTGGGCCTTGTCCTGCCCGCCCACGACGACGATCGCCTGGCGTGACACACCCGCGGCGTCCCTCAACTCCGCAAACGCCCTCTCGTCCATCACGAGCACATCGCAGGCCGTTTGCTGTTCTTCCAGCCACACGGAAGCAGAACTCACTACATCTCGGCCGAGCAACGCCAGCATGTTTTCCAGCGCCTGCCGTTGCACTTGGTCAGACCAACAGATTCCGATCACTTCAGGCCCTCGAGATTCCGTACTTGCGCATTTTCTCGACGAGGGTCGTACGGCGGATGTGCAGCTTGTCGGCCGCTCTCGCTACCACTGCCCCCGTATCGTCCAGCGCCTGCTCTATCAGGCTGCGTTCCAGCCTTGCCAGAAAGTCTTTCAGGTCCAGCCCATTGACTGGAAGTCTGACGCTGTCAGGGGTCGCTTCAAGCTGCACTTCGCTTTCCTGCGGGTTCTGAGCGACCGGTGTGCCAGTGAGTTTGGGCGGCAGATCGCGCGTCGTGACCACGTCCGCACCAAACTGCAGGCTCAGCCGTTCCAAAAGATTCTTCAGTTC
Organism: Gammaproteobacteria bacterium; assembly: GCA_030432795.1. Taxonomy (GTDB): domain Bacteria; phylum Pseudomonadota; class Gammaproteobacteria; order Pseudomonadales; family Azotimanducaceae; genus SYFY01. The sequence goes on along the minus strand of JAUILW010000516.1, from coordinate 2,216 downwards.
CCTTACGTTACCCGGCCAGTTGTATCGGCAGAGCGTGTCCATGACGTCGACACTCAAGCGCAGAGTGATGTTCTGTTTCTGTTCGATCTCCGCAGCGATGCGCTCCATGGCCGCCGGAATATCCTCGGGCCGCTCGCGCAGGGGCACCAGCTGCAAGGGAAAGACACTGAGCTGATAGAAGAGATCTTCACGAAAAGCGCCGACTCGCACCGCTTCTTCGAGGTTCTGGCTCGTGGCGCACATCACGCGCACATCCAGCGCCATGCTCTGATTTCCACCCAGCGGTTGAAAACTGCGTTCCTCCAACGCGCGGAGCAGCTTGACCTGCATCGGGTAGGACAGTGCGTCGACGTTGTCCAGGAACACCGTGCCACCCTGTGCGAGCTGCAGCCGACCAGCTTTGCTGGTGAGCGCGCCGGGAAAGGCGCCGCGCTCGTGGCCGAAGAGTTCACTTTCCACGAGCTCCTCGGGCACGGCAGAACAGTCGAGCGGCACGAACGGCATTCCACAACGCGCTGAGTCCTCATGGATCAGTCGCGCCAGCAGCTCTTTGCCGGTACCGCGTTCACCGGCAAGGAGAACCGGCGCGTCGCCCACAGTGGCACGCTGCGCCATAGCCCGCAGCGTAACCATCGATGCGCTGCCACCGATCAGCACCGGCACACAGGGAAGCGCCACAGTATCAGCCGAGTCATCCCGCAGCGCCGTGTGCACCTCGTGCAGCGCACCGATCAGGCTGTGGTAACGCAGGCGACTGATCTGCGCCATGACGCGGAGTTCTTCTGGAGGGGTTTCGCCCACGTAAATGACGGGCTGACCAGGGTTCACATCGAGCCCCTGCCCCTGCACCACCACTACGCTTGCCTCTTCGGGACGTCGAATGGTGAGGCCGGAGAACTCGAGGACGCTCTCAATCACCCTGCCGCGTTCTACGGAGTCGGCTACGACACCGACCGCCATGCTTGCTGCATCCATGTACCCTTCGCTTCCTTTGCGCTGAAGTCAAAGGAAGTAAAGTACGTCTTTCGAAAGGGTCAAATATTCGACGGCAGATTCCTTGACGCCGCCGGTCAACCGCCGCTGGATACTTCCGTGTAAGCCTGGGTAGCGTTCCTGCCCCCGCGCAGCCGTTTCATCGCAACGACACAGTTCGCGCGGGCGATGACGGCTGCGGATATCCACCCCACAACGGCTTCCTTCAAGCGCTGTTGCTGGGTGTAATCGAAACTACCTGCATGCCGCTCGATTTCCAGCGCCACCTCAGAGAGCCCATCGAAGTCCTCAGCCTGAAGGCGCTCGGCACCCCGAGAGATGTAAGCCTCCACGGCATCGGCACTCAAGATGTCTGAGACTCCGTCATGCGCGCGAGTTCCGGATCGATAGCTTGCCACGCGTCCTGCAGCGTTCGCACGAGATCCAGAACCTCGAAGATCCCTTCGGCGTCGTTGTCGCGATTCGCCGCATAAAGCCGACGCAGCATATAGTCGTACAGCGCATCCAGATTCTCAGCGAGCTCGCCGCCCTGGTCCTGGTCCAGAGAAGCCTGCAATCCATTCAGAATCGACACCGTTTCGCCGATGCAGGCGTTGCGGGCTTCATGATCACCGCGCGTAGCGTAGCTACGAGCTTTCACCAGGCGGGTGCAGGCGCCATCGAACAACATGCTGATGAGCTTGTGCGGGCTCGCTGAACTAACGAGTGTTTGAACGTCAAGCTTCTGGTACTGCAGGGCGGGGCTGTTCAATTGAATTCCTTATATTCGCTGGATGGCTGAATACTGTGACGGTCGAAAATCGAAAAACTTTAGGATTTGTTGGAGGAATATCCAGGTAGATTAGCCAGCTGCGAGTCCAGAAAGCTGCCCGTGGAGTTCAGCTGTGATATCAGTGCATCCGCAGCGGCGAACTGCGTTCGCAACCGATCCTCCAGCAGACCCATGCGCTTTTCGAAATCAGCAGCCTCGTCATCGATGTCCGTTTTCAGCGATTCCAGCGACGAAATCTTGTTTGCCAGGCCGCCATCGAACGCCAGCAGATCATCGAGAAATCGGTCAAATCGGCTCATGACCCCGCGGATCACGGAAACGTCTCCTCTGGCACCCACGTCGCCGCCAAGCACCTGAATCTGCAGTCCGCTTGCGGGATCAGCGACCGTGCTGGCCCGCTTGCCTACCGTGCCGGACCCTACGGCCAACCCGAGATCGGCGCTGACGTTGG
>JAUILW010000515.1 GCA_030432795.1 Gammaproteobacteria bacterium | reverse complement strand
GCATCTTCCGGAGCGATCTGCACCGCCGTCTCCAGAAGCGGCAGCGCGCAGCGGAACTGGCCCGCCTGCGTGTACATGCGTGAAGCCAGCGCCAGCGACCGGGGATCGGCCGGCGCGAGGCGCACGGCCTGCTCGGCGAAGGCCAGATAGGTTTCGAGCGTCTCCGCGGCCACGCTGCTACGACCAGCACAGTGCTGGTAGCCCAGCCGCACGAGCCTGTGGAGATCCGCAAGGTGGGAACCTTCAATCTCCACACAGCGCTCAGCCCAGGCAAGCGCGTCGTCCAGTTCACCTTCCTGCTCACAGATCTCCGCGAGCAGCCGGCAGGTGTCGGGCGCCGGCGTGCGCGCGAACTCATCGAGCAACGCTACCCGTGCGGCACCGGTGTCGCCGAGCATGCGGCAGGCGACCGCCAGGTTGTAGGCCGCCCTCGGGTGCCCGCTGTGGCACCCCAACGCCCGGCGGTACGCCGCGGCAGCTTCCTGCCAGGCACCGAGTGCGGCATGGGCAACGCCCAGGTTGTAGTGGGCATCCGCGTCCCGTGGGCGCGCCTGGCACACGCCGCGGAGCATGGGCAGTGCCTGCTCCGGTCGACCCGTGTCCAAGTGCAGCGCCGCAAGCAGCGATCGTACGTCGTAGTTACGCGGATACTTGCGCGCCAGGCGCTGGTACACGGGCTGCGCCACCGCCAGCTCGCCACGCAGGTGCGCATCCCGCGCCTCGGTGAGGCGCTGGGTGTCGCGAACGGTCAGTCTCGTACTCATACGGAAAGACTAGCAACGGCGCGGCAAAGCGCTGCGCCGCTTGGCATGTTTGAAGCTCGATGCAACACTGGCGGCAGGAGATCGAGGATGCGTCCCATGCGAGAGATGACCTACCAACAAACGCTGGCGGTCCCAGCAGCAGCCGTGTGGACGGTGCTGGCGGACTTCGGCGCGTTTCTGGATTGGAACCCCCTGGACGTGCCCTACGAGGTACAAGGCGAAGGCATCGGCATGGTGCGCATCCTCGACATACCGGGCCTCGGCAGGCTCGGCGAGCGGCTGGACCACTTGGATAGCAGCGCGATGCGCCTGGGCTACAGCCTCACGGAGGGCAAACCCCTGGGCATGACGGAGTACGCTGCGGACCTGCGTGTGGAAGACCACGGCAACGGTACCTGCACCCTGCACTGGATCGGCCGTTTCGCGGCCGATGCAGGTGCTGACCTGGAGGCGATGGCGACCAACCTGGCGGGCTCTTACGCCAACATGTCCACAGCGCTGGAAACCTACGTGGGAGGCCTGTGATGGAGCGCGGCTTATTCGAGCTGGCATCCCGCCGGCGCTTTCTCGGCGTGAGCCTTGCCGGCACCACCGCTGCTTTTCTGCGCAGCGTCATTCCCTACGCCCGCTTCATGCCGCTGGGTTACGTGCCCGTGGCGCTCGCTGAGGCTGAACCTGACACCCTGCTGGCGGACAAGCCGGGCCTGCGGCTGCTGAATGACCGGCCGCTGAACGCCGAAACCCCAGCGCATCTGCTCGATGACCTGGTCACCCCGGCAGCACGCCTGTTCGTGCGCAACAACGGTCTCGTACCGGAAGTCACCGACCCAGCGGGCTGGACGCTGCAGGTGCACGGGGAAAGCTGCCGCAAGCCCACGCGCTTCACCGTGGAGGAACTGATCGGCCGATTCGAGCACCACACCTACCAGCTACAGCTCGAGTGCGGCGGCAACGGCCGTGCTGAGTTTCGACCCCGAGCGTCAGGCAACCAGTGGACCACAGGGGCTGTGGGCTGCCCGGAGTGGACCGGCGTGCGCCTCGCAGACGTGCTTCGCGCCTGCGGCATTCGCGACGACGCTAAGTACGTGGCATACAGGAGCCGCGATCTGCACCTGTCAGGCGACGCCGATAAGGACCCCATATCCCGCGGTGTGCCACTCGCCAAGGCGCTGGAAGCGGAGTCGCTGTTGGCCTTTCGCATGAACGGCGCGCCCATTCCGGCCGTCCACGGGGCGCCATTGCGCATGGTCTGTGGCGGCTGGCCTGGCTCCGTCTCCGGCAAATGGGTAAGTGAAATCCTCGTTCGCGACCGCGTGCACGACGGCGCCAAGATGACCGGCAGCTCCTACCGGGTGCCCTGCCAACCGGTGGAGGCAGGCGTATCGGTTCCAGATAAAAACATGTGCATTATCAACAGCATGCCGGTTAAATCTCTCATTACTTCTCCGCAATCTGGCGGCGCTTCCGGGCGCCGGTTAGCAGTCGCCGGCCATGCCTGGGCGGGGGACCTCGCGGTGCAGCGTATGGAAGTCAGCATCGATTTCGGCACCACCTGGCAGCCTGCCGAGCTCGACCCGCCAGCCAACCGGCTGGCCTGGCAGCGCTGGCGCACAACCGTGCAGTTCCCACAGCCCGGCTACTTCGAGGTCTGGGCCCGGGCCACCGATACCCTCGGCCGGTCACAACCGATGCTGGTACCGGGCTGGAACCCGAAGGGTTACCTGAACAACGCAACCCACCGCATCGCCGTGCAGGTGGCCTGATGCGGGCCGCAACCGCGCTGGTGTTGCTGGCACTGTGCACTTGCGCCGAAGCGGCGCCTGACGCAGATCCGCGCAGCGGCCTGATCATCGATGAGGGCTGGGTGTACGCCAACGCGCACTGCGGCGCCTGCCACAGCTACGCGCTGGTGACCGCGCAACGCGGCGACGCCGAATTCTGGCTGAGCACCATTCGCTGGATGCAGCGCACCCAGAAGCTATGGCAGATACCCGAAGACCAGGAAACGGCGCTCATCAGTTACCTGACGCGCAACTACAACGAAGACGACTGGGGCCGGCGGC
>JAUILW010000514.1 GCA_030432795.1 Gammaproteobacteria bacterium | reverse complement strand
GCTGCTGGCGCTCGCCTGGCGCAACCTCTGGCGAAATCGCCGTCGTACCTGGCTTACCGCCTGCGGCATCGCCTTTGCGGTGTGGATGCTGGTCTTTGCCTGGTCGATGAACGATGGCACCTTCGACATCATGATCGATACTGCTGCGCGCACGTTCAGCGGTCATGTGGCGCTACAGCACCCGGACTATCAGGAAGAGCCGACGTTGGAACACGTGCTGTCTGATGCACCAGCACTGCTGGACCAGGCGAAGGGATTGGCGTCGGTAAAACATGCCGCCCCACGGGCGATGGGTACCGCGCTCCTCTCCGTTGATGAGCGCAGCTTTGGCGCGCAGATTGTTGGCGTGGTGCCTGAGGCGGAAACCGGCTGGAGCACGCTGGCGTCGAGCATCACTGATGGAAGGTACCTTCAAGCGCCTGGCGAGATCGTGCTTGGTGCGCCACTGGCCCGCAATCTGCACGCCTCCGTGGGCAGCGAGGTGGTCATGCTTGGCACCGCCTTGGAGGGAGGTGTGGCAGCCGCCGCAGCGCAGGTGGTAGGAATTTTCGACACCGGTCAGGTGGCTATGGACCGGAGTCTGGCGGAAATCCACATTGCGGATTTTCGCGATGCCTGGCGTCTGCGTGACGATCAGGCGCACGTGATTGCGCTGGTGCTCGATGGGCCGCGGCAGAGCGACGAGGTCGCATCGCAACTGGCGCAGCCTGGGCTGGCGGCGCTGCCATGGAGCAAACTGATGCTTGAGCTCGTGCAGATGGTTGACCTCAAACGTTCGGGTCAGGGCCTGTTTTTCGTGCTGATCGCCGTCATCGTTGTCTTCAGCGTGGTCAACACGTTCATGATGACGGTTTTCGAGCGCACGCCGGAGCTCGGCATGCTGCGTGCGCTCGGTATGCGGGGAGGCCAGTTGCAGACGCTGCTCCATATCGAGGCGCTGTGGTTGTCCATACTTGGGATATCCGTTGGCCTGTTGTTTACCTGGGCGCTGCTGGCGGCGCTTTCGGGTACTGGCATACCCCTGCCGGAAGAAACCCGTGAGCTGGTGGCGGCCTACCACATGCCGGATCGGCTATACCCGGCGTATTCCTGGGGCGCGACCTGCGTCGCTGCGGCCGCCATGCTGCTGGGCACGCAGCTGGCGGTGCTGATACCCGCATTTCGTGTGCGTCGCATGCAGCCCGTTGACGCGCTGCGCAAGGAGGATTGACGCATGACGGTAGGCTTGCTGGCAACGCTGAGCGTGCGCAACCTGCTCCGGCATCGACGTCGTAACGCCATGCTGGTGGCTGCCATCGTCGTCGCTGTAGCGGGTGTGACGTTCATGAACAGCTTCATCCGCGGCTTCCAGCAGGATCTGCGCGACAGCGCGGTTGCCAACCTCACCGGACACATCAAGGTGCACGCTCCGGGTTATCGGGACGATCCAAGCATCGAGCGCAGCTTCGAGGTGGCTGCGTCCTGGCAGCCGGACATCGACGCGCAGGCGCTGCAGGGTTGGGCGGCACGCGTGCGCGTGCCGGCGGTGATCATGAGCGAGCGCGAGACCCGCGGTGTGCAGCTTGTCGGCATTGACCCGGCGCAGGAGGGCATCTCCTTCCTTGGCGACGTGGACTTCGACGGCGAGCAGCTGAGCGGTGTCGGTGACAAGCGGGTGTTTCTGGGCGCTGCGCTGCTGGATCAGCTCGACACGCGCGTGGGCCGGCGTCTGGTGCTGATCACACAAGGCAGCGACGGCAGAAACCGGGAAGCGGGATTTCGCATCGCCGGAGTGTATGACGCCGAAGGCACAGCGCTGGAGAAAGCGTATGTGTTCACCGGCCGGGAAGCGCTGCAGAAGCTGCTGGATACGCAGGCGGTCACTGAGGTGTCCATTCGGCTGTTGCAGGACCCGACTGGGCCCAGTATTCAGAGACGCCTGTTGAGCTACTTCACCGGCCTAGAGGTGCTCGGCTGGCGGGAACTAGAGCCGCAGGTTGCAGCCATGTTCGTGTTCGCTGATACCGCCATCTTCATCTGGTTTTCCATCATGATGGGCGCGCTCGTGTTCGGTCTTGTCAACTCGCTGATCACGGCGGTGATGGAGCGGGTGCGTGAGTTCGGCATGCTGCGTGCGGTGGGCATGCGGCCTGGCGCGGTCATGGTGCAGGTGGTGATGGAATCCACCGTGCTCATGGCCGCAGGGGTGGCCATTGGCCTTGGTCTCGGCTGGCTGTTGTGCGCCTCGCTGGCAGACGGTCTGGACCTTTCCCAATGGGCAAGTGGTGTCGAGATGGTCGGCATGCGCAGCCTGGTGGTGCCTCGCCTGTATGGCGAGGACATGCTGCTGGTTGCGGTCCTGTCGCTGGTGCTCGGCGTGGTCGCGAGCCTCTATCCGGCCTGGCGCGCGGTGAAGATCAACCCTCTGGAGGCGATGCGCCGGTGAGCAATGAATCGATGATGAAGGAAGTGGTATCGATACGCGGTGTGAGCCGCGTCTATGCCCAAGAAGCCGTTCCCGTACATGCACTGCGGGATGTGGACCTGACCGTTGTACAGGGGGAATTTGTCAGCCTGGCGGGGCCGTCAGGGTCAGGCAAGTCGACGCTGCTCAACGTCATCGGCGGGCTCGACCGGCCAACCAGCGGCGATGTGCGCATCGACGGGGTGCTGCTGAACGAACTCAACGACACGCAATTGGCCGACCTGCGTCTGCATAAAATCGGCTTCGTGTTTCAGGCATACAACCTCATTCCGGTGCTCACGGCGCAGGAGAACGTTGAGTTCATCATGCAGCTGCAGGGCGTTGGTGCTGCGGAACGGGCCGAGCGCGCCCGCGACGTGTTGA
>JAUILW010000513.1 GCA_030432795.1 Gammaproteobacteria bacterium | reverse complement strand
TTCGGTGCGCTGGGTTCCGATACCGGCGGCAGCATTCGCTTTCCCTCGGCCGCGTGCGGCCTGGTTGGCATCAAACCGACCTACGGGCGGGTCAGCCGCTACGGTGCGTTTCCCCTGGCCGAGAGCCTCGATCACATCGGGCCGATGACCAGAACGGTTGAAGACGCTGCTCGTATGCTGGGCGTGATTGCCGGGCGCGACCCCCACGATCCAACCTCTATCGACGTCGCGGTACCGAATTATGTAGCGGCCATGGCCGAGCGCGTCGAGGGGCTGCGCATCGGCGTGGACTGGGATTACGTGCAAACGGGCGTCGATACTGTCGTGGTGCAGACCGTGCGTGACGCGCTTCGGGTGTTTGAGGGGCTTGGGGCACGGGTGGTAGACGTGACCTTGCCGGCTGACTACCGGACCCTCGTGGATCAGTGGGCAGTGACCACGGGTAAGGACTGCGCCAAAGCACACAAGGGTTACTTTCCGGAGCAGGCAGAACGCTACGGGCCCGCACTCTCTGGGCTTCTGGAACTGGGGCATAGCGTTAGTGATGCGACGTACGATGGCCTCGAGCGCATCCGTGGGCGGTTCACCACGGAGTTGAACGCGCTTCTACACGACGTGGATATGCTCATCGCGCCGTGCATGACCAGCCAGCCGCCAACGGTGGCCGAGATGGAAGCGACGGTTGCCCAGGACGAAGCCAGAGCGGCATTCATCACGTTCACTGCACCGTTCGATTACTCCGGTCACCCGACGCTAACCCTCCCCGCCGGCCTCGATGGCGGTTTGCCCCTGTCTTTTCAGCTCATCGGTCGAACGTTGGAAGAAGGCACGCTGGTGCGCGCGGGCTCTGCCTTCGAACGCGCGCTCGGCTTTGATGCGCACCCGCCGGTTGGTTGAGCCAATGAATCAGGCCCCGAGCCGACCTTTTCAGAAGCTGCTGGCGCGTCTGGATCTGCAGGCGGAATCGGAGTGGGTGCACGTTGGAGGTTCAGGCGTGGGTGGGGTGACGGCAGACAACCGTCTGTACGGTGGTCTCGTGTTAGCCCAGGCTGGCATGGCGGCGATGCGCACGGTACGAGAACTGCACATGCACTCCCTGCATGCGCATTTTCTGCATCCCGGCCGGCCGGATGCGGATATTCGCTACGTGGTGGAGCCTGTCAAAACCGGTCGGAACTTCCACGTGCGCAATGTGCGCGCCGAGCAGTCCGGCAGCACCATCTTCCAGCTCACGGCCAGCTTCTCCCACCGCACCGAGGAGGTTTCACATCAGTCGGAAATGCCCGACGCGCCCGAGCCGTTGACGCTACCCAATCGGGATCAGCTACGCGGGCGCCGCAATTGGGTGGAACAGCCCATCGACGTGCGATTATGCGATCCGACCATCGAAGACCGCGCGTTGCCACCCCACAAGCGGGTGTGGATCAAACCGCAGTCCGGCCTCGGCGATGATGAGCATCTGCACACCGCTGTTCTGCTGTACGCGACCGATCGGGCGTTTCTGAGCACCGCCTGGCGCCCACACGCGGGTACCGGCAGCCAGGCAGGAGCGAGCCTCGACCATGCGGTGTGGTTGCACGCACCGGTAAACTTCAACGATTGGCTGCTCTATCAGATGGAAAGCCCGGTTGCGCGGTTTCAGCGTGGGCTGGTGCAGGGTGCCATCTACGATGCCGCTGGGCGGCGCATCGCAAGCGTTGCTCAGGAAGGCTTGCTGAAACGCCAGAACAGGGCGTAGCCAGCTGCCAGAACGGCACCGCCCACCACCGCGACGGTGAGCAGGTACTGCGCGATATCGGCGGGTGGGTTGCCCATGAGATTCAGGGCGAGCGCGTAGGCGGCCATCCAGGTGGCGAGATAGGTGCCAATGTAGCGCTTCGGGTTTGACGCAAATACCTTGTAGAGGATCAGTGCGACAACGAGGGCTACCAACAGAATTGCCCCCGGAACGATCGTGAGTAACAGGTTTGCCGTGATATCCATTGCGGCATCAAACTCGTTCAGCCCGTAGAGCACTAGAAACTCGCTGGCGATCACGCTCACGAGCCCAAGAAGGATGCACGCAGTCATTTTCATTCGGCCACCTTAGGTTAAGCTGCCGGCTGGTTCAATATGGGTTCAGGAAGTGTCTGATAGGCTCCCTCTCATGCGCTTTGTGTTTGCTTTCGCCTGGTCGTTTGCCGTCGTTTCCGATGCGCTCGCGGATGATACTGCTCGGCAGATCTTCGAAGAAGAGTATGCGGCTTCCCATGGCTATGGCGACCTGACCGCGGAGCTCTCCATGCAGCTCATCTCAAAAAAAGGGCGTGTGACGGAGCGTGCGCTGCGACTGCAGCAGATGGAAGCAGAAGGGTCGGTGAAAACGCTCATCGTCTTCGATGAGCCCAAGCCCATTCGCGGTACGGGGTTGCTCACCTTCAGTCAGGTCCTGGCGGAGGATGACCAATGGCTCTATCTACCGGCAATCAAGCGGGTAAAGAAGATTGCGTCGCGCGACAGGTCCGGGCCGTTCGTCGGCAGCGAGTTCGCCTATGAAGACCTCGCAGATTACCAGGTAGAAGAGTTCACCTACGCCTGGCTACGTGAGGAAGCCTGTGGCGAGCTTGCGTGCGATGTGGTGCAGCGTACCCCGCTGGACCCGTACTCAGGCTACCAGTATCAGCACGTGTGGGTGGATAACACGCATCGACGTATACGTGCGGTGGACTACTTCGACAAAGCGGGAAAGCCTCTCAAGACCATGCGTGCCCGTGACTTTCGCAGTTACGTCGTGGGTGAACGCACCTTCATACAACCGCACGAGGTCGAGATGCACAACCTGCAGACGTCGCG
>JAUILW010000512.1 GCA_030432795.1 Gammaproteobacteria bacterium | reverse complement strand
ACCGCATAGGCGCGCTGCCACGGAAAGAGGCGGCGGCCAAGGCGGGAAAGGAGCAGATCCGACAGAAGACCGATCAAGCCAATGACGATAATCGCCGCGAAGACCATGTCAAAGTTCTTGTAGCGCGCCTGCTGCGTGATGAACCAGGTGATTCCCGAACTGGTACCGATCAGCTCCGCGACGATCAGATAGGTCCAAGCCCAACCAAGAAGGATCCTAAGATCGCGGAACAGATCCGGCAGGATGCCCGGAACAACCACGCGTAGTAGCAGGCGTGCTCGATCCGCACCTAAGGTCAATGCCGCTTCGATATAGCGAGGGTCCAGCTTTCGGGTCGTGTTGGCGACCACAAGCACCATCTGGAAAAACGTACCGATGAAGATGATTGCGACCTTTGGCGCATCGTGAATGCCGAGAACCGCCACAGCCAGTGCGCCAAAAGCAGGTGCTGGAAAGTATCTGAAGAACTCGATGAACGGCTCGTGCAGGCGCGACATTGCCGCATAAGCACCGCACAGGACTCCGAGAGGAACGCCTAAGAGACAGGAATAGGCGAAGCCCCAGAATATGATCGTGATGCTGTGCCACAGGCTTTCGTGCAGCCAGCGCTCGCTACGCCGTTCCGGAGGGGTAACAAACCCCGTGTAGAGCGCCACGGCAACTTCGTGCGGCGCTGGCAGATACACCGGGTTCGCTGGGCTGCCCTGGGGCACCACCTCGCCTCTCTCACGCGCAGCTTCTGCTTCCTGTGCGAACTGCTGCCGCTCCACAAGCATACCTTCGCGGAAGTACGGCACCGAGCCCGGTTCGCTGACATCCACGTAGGGGTGCCAAAGCGCTGGTACATAGCTCACGGCGCACCACAGCAGGAGAGGCAGGCAGAATGATGCCAGCGTCAGCAGCCGCGATGCTGTAAAGCTGATTGGCGCTCCGGGAACCCACGCTGACATCGATCCGCGCGCCTACCGGTAGAACGACGCGTCAATGTAGGACGCCACATCCTGCGGAGTATCGTACACGCCGTAACGCACGTTGAAGGCATCGGCAAGTCGGGTCGATCCCCAGAGGGAATCCAGGCCCTCACGCTCCACATAGCGCTCCCCAGCCTCGGCACGGGAAAGGAACCTGGTACCTTCAAAAAACTCGGCGTACGCCTCCGGGCTAATCCCTACCCGGCCGGCCATAATGCGCATGGCCTCAGCACGGTTCTCCTGCACCGCCAGGTAGTCGACTACCCGATACCAGACGTCAAAGACCTTCTGCCAGTCGCTTCGGCGGTTCGCGAGGCTTTCAGGTGCAACGGCGAGTACGTCGTAGATGAGCCCTGGTGCATTACTCGATGAGTAAACTGTGGTGGAGCCTGGACTCATCTGCAGAGACTGCGACGAATTGGGCTGCCAGGCGACGATCGCGTCAACGTCGCCAGAGGCAAGCACCATGGGTGTTTCATTCGTTCTGACGTTAATCAGCTCGACATCATCTTCGCCCAGGCCTGCAGATTCGAGAGCCTGCAGCAAGAGCAGGTGGCTGACGAATCCGACTTCCACGCCGACCTTGCCTCCGGCTAGCTCCGCAACTGAAGACACGCCCGGACGAGCGATTACCATGTCGTTGCCATTCGAGAAGTCGTTGATCAGCATCATCTGCGATCCTCGACCTGTGGCGCCCGTTACCAGCGTGTCTCCGTTGGTCATGCACACGGCGTCGAGCTGACCAGCTGAATATGCTTCCATAGACGCCGCGTAGTCGAACCACTCAAACGTTACTGCCACGCCCGCTTCTTCAAACCAACCCTTCTCCAGCGCAATCTCCCATGCGACCCATCCGGGCCAATCGCTGTAGCCGACGACGAGGGGTGTCGTGGCGACGGCCGGGGGCGCCATCAACAGAGTCAGACAAACAAACAGGCTGGCGAAAAACCGCACGGCTGTACCTCCTTCTTCAATCAACGTGTATTTGCTTTGCGCAGGTGCTCGGGGATAAATACGGGCCAGCCGTAGTCCCGCGCACCGCGGCCGACGCCATGCATGACGATGAAGTCATCGTGAATGCGTATGTCTGTCGAGCCGTTGATCAACTTGACCATGTGCATCGCGTCGAGCAACTCCGCGGGGCGTAGCTGCAATGGGTGTTCATTGGGCCTGTAGTTGGTGCGCAGGAGGTAATCGACCCCCGGCTCGGCAGACATCTCTATCCTGCCGCCCCAGATCCACTCCACCGGGAACGCGTTGGTGAGCGCAACAAGCTGTTGCAAAGTTGTCCGATAAGCATCGAAATCTCGAATCACAAGGCGCCCAGGGTAGAACGCGTTTCCGCTAAAGAGCACACGTGACCATGGGTCGTAGATGCTGATGGCTGCAGCGTCCAGGCCAGGCGTCGGCATCGCCTGAAGTTCCCTACCCCCAAGATCGAGCCGGCCCGCTGTCGGCCATGCGCCGCCGAGCAGCTTTCGGCGCTCGGCTTCGATCGGCGGCACAACCGTTGTGTTCGCTCGATCCATAAACTGATCCAGCGCGGCGGTCTGAGACGCATCTGCGCCCAGAGGAAGCACGACGAGCGAAAGCGTGTCGATCCCATTGGCTTGCTGCCACCGTGCCAGCACACGATCCACCGCCTGCCGCAGCGGAAAGTAGCGAGCCTCCTCGGTAGCACCGGCATCAAGCAGTACTGCCGTGTGATTGCCCAACAGCAGATACATGAATGGCGCTTCCCAATGCACCGCAGGGTTCTGCCTGAGGATGTAGGTATGTTCGTTGTAGCGATGAATCTGAACACGTACGTCGGTGTTTGCACGGGCCGACAAACTCCCGTGTATCCACGTGAATCGAAGATTTCCGGGTGCC
>JAUILW010000027.1 GCA_030432795.1 Gammaproteobacteria bacterium | reverse complement strand
AGGCGCACACCGGACATGCCGAGAGGCTCTTTCACGCCCTCCTGAGAGTCGATGACGTATTCCTGCGGCAGGATGTGCAGTACCCGCTGGTCAGCGGGAATAGCCATGGCTTGCGCTGCATCGATCACGCGGTCGATGTCCTGCTGGGTGACCTCACGGTCTCGTATCGCAACGATTCCGTGCGAGTTGATGCTGCGAATGTGACTGCCGGCAATACCCGCGTAGACGCTCTCGATCTGGCAGCCGGCCATCAGCTCCGCTTCTTCCACCGCCCGCTGAATGCTCTGCACGGTGGACTCGATGTTGACCACAACGCCTTTCTTCAGGCCGCGCGACTGGTGCGAGCCGATGCCAATGATCTCGATTTCCCCGTCAGGGGTGACATCGCCAACGATCGCGGCCACCTTATTGGTGCCGATATCCAGGGCGACGATTCGATGGTGGCTACTGTCCGACGGCATCGAGGGAATTTCCTGCAATCAATTCGTTAAAACGCACGGCCAGGCCACCCGTGTAGCGAGCGTCCACGTGGGCGATGGCGCCCATGTGCGCGTGCAAGGTACGGGCGTAGGCGTAGGCAAACCGGTTCATCCGCTCAGCCACCTGCGACGCACCAAGACTGAGCGACACGCCATTGTCGAACCCAACGATCCATTCGCCAAGCAGATTCTGCTCGAGGCGCGAAATGCCAAGCCGCAATGGCGCCGCTGTTGCAGAGAGCGCGCGGTACATCTCCATGGCGGCGTGCGGGTCGGCATGCGCGCAGGCGAGCGCGGGCAGATCTTCGCGGGGGGAAGCCAGGCTGACGATCTCGCCGGCGGAGGTGAGATAGCGCTCATCGCCCCAGCGGGCGATCGGTGTGGACTTGCGCACGCTGACAACAATGCGATCGGGCCACACGCGTCGCACGGCGATGGAACTTGGCCACGACAAACCCCGCAGTTGCTCCGCGAGATCGCGGATGTCTGCGCTTAGAATGCCGCCGTCCAGGTGCGCCTTCACCAGCGCCGTTACCTCGGCCCTGTCGGCCGCATCGAGATCACCATCCACCTGCACGCGCTGAATCTCTCGATTCACACCCAGGCTCAACAGCGCGAGAAACACCACGCCAAGGGTAAGCGCTGGCACGAGGGCCAGACCGTCGGTTTTCCAGGTCATGGGTGCGCCTCCGCAAGCTCCATGGAGATCTGGTTGACGTTGCCTGCGCCCTGCACCACCAGCACATCGCCGTCGACCGCGATCTGCGCAAGCAGCGACAATGCTTCCTGCGTATCTTCCGCGAACACCGGCTCGACCCCGCCACGTGCACGTAGGCCCTGGCACAGGGCCTTGCCGTCGGCCCCGGGAATCGGCGCTTCGCCCGCCGCGTAGACATCCACCACCACCAACGCATCCACCTCACTGAGCACACGAACGAAATCGTCGAACAGATCCCGCGTGCGCGAGTAACGATGCGGCTGATAGGCCATGAGCAGACGACGGTCGGGCCACACACGTCGCGCGGTATCGATCACCGCATGCACCTCAGTGGGATGGTGGCCGTAGTCGTCCACCAACGTCACGGTGGCGTTGCCTACCGCAACGTCGTGCTGTGTCTGGAAGCGGCGGCCGACGCCCGCGAATTCGCCGAGGCC
Source organism: Gammaproteobacteria bacterium (assembly GCA_030432795.1). Taxonomy (GTDB): domain Bacteria; phylum Pseudomonadota; class Gammaproteobacteria; order Pseudomonadales; family Azotimanducaceae; genus SYFY01. Next base: position 13,843 of record JAUILW010000027.1, on the reverse strand, counting down.
CTGGAGAATGGCGGCATCATCGATCCCTTCGTCCGTCGCGATAGCAATGGCCGCCAGCGCGTTACGCACGTTGTGCTCACCAGGGATAGCCAGCTGCACCTGCAGATCCGCACGCTCCGGCCGCTGCACGCGGAAATGCCAGCTCAAACCATTAGTGACCACATCAACAGCGCGAAAGTCGGCGTCCTCCGAAAAGCCGTAGGTCAACATCGGTCGTGACAGTTCCGGGAGAATGGAGCGCACTTCGTCGTCGTCCACACACAGCACCACCGAGCCGTAGAAGGGCAGCTGGTGTACAAACTCGACGAATGCTTTCTTCAGCACCGCGAAGTCGTGCCCATAGGTGGCCATGTGATCCCGGTCGATATTGGTGATCACCGCGGACATGGGCTTGAGGTGCAGAAACGATGCATCGCTTTCGTCCGCCTCAGCGATGAGATAGCGGCCGGCACCGAGTCGTGCGTTGGTACCTGCACTGTTGAGCATGCCGCCGATGACGAAGGTGGGATCTTCCCCGGCAGCCTCGAATATTCCCGTCACCAGGCTCGTGGTCGTCGTCTTGCCGTGCGTACCAGCGATGGCGATGCCGTGACGGTAGCGCATGAGCTCACCCAGCATCTCGGCGCGCGCAACCACAGGGATGCGCCGTTCGTGGGCTGCTATTACCTCCGGGTTGTCGGCGGTGATGGCTGATGAGACCACCACCACATCCGCGCCGCCCACATGCTCCGCGGCATGCCCTTCCATGACTCGCGCGCCGCGGGCGCGCAGACGCAACGTGGTTGCGGAGCTGGCGCGGTCCGAGCCGGTAACCTCATATCCCTGGTTCAACAGCACCTCTGCAATACCGCACATGCCAGCGCCGCCAATACCGACGAAGTGAATGCACCGGACGCGCCCCATCTCAGGCACGCGGTACTGCTGCGCTCCCTGCTGCTTCAAACCCATCGTTTCTCCGATCCGTTCTTCTGCCGGCGTCGCTGCGCCGGTTGCATCGCTTCCACATCGCCGCGCAGCACCAGGCCAAACAGGCCACAGCAGACGATGAGGCTATTACCGCCGAAACTCACGAACGGCAGCGTCAGACCCTTGGTGGGCAGCATGCCGGTGTTGACGCCTACGTTGACCAGAAACTGCAGCGCAAACACCAGCGCAATGCCATAGCACAGGTAGCCGGCAAAGCGCCGTTCCTGCTGCAGGTGCCGACGGGCCCGGGTGAGCACGCCGAGCACCAGCACCACGAACAACGCCATCAGCAGATACACCCCGACCATGCCGAACTCTTCGGCAATCACCGCAACGATGAAGTCATTGTGTGCCTCCGGCAGGTATTCGAGCTTCTGGATGCTCTCACCGAGGCCGAGACCAAACACCTCACCGCGGCCGAAGGCAATGAGGGCCTGCGTAAGCTGATAGCCGCCGCCGAACGGTGCCGCCCAGGGATCGGTGAAGGCCGTCATGCGCGCCACGCGATAGGGTTCCGCAACCACCAGCAGCGCCGCCAGAGCGCCGGCCACCAGCACCAGCAACAAAAAGTGCCGAAGCCGCGCGCCAGCAACGAACAGAATGCCGCAGGTAGCGCTCGCGAGCACCACCGCACCGCCGAAGTCTGGTTCCAGGATCAGCAGGAAGCAGACGAGACCAACCAGCAGCAACGGCTTGATCAGGTCGAATGATCGGTCGCCAAGCAGATGACCAAAGCGTTCGAGGTATCCCGCCAGGTAGATCAGCACGAGCGGCTTCGCCACCTCGGAGGCCTGCAGAGAGAATGCACCCAGGCGCACCCAGCGCCGCGCGCCGTTTACTTCGGCACCCACCCCCGGCAGCAACACCGCGGCACAGAACAGTAACGCCACCACCAGCAGCAGCTGGTGCACCTTGCGCCACCACTCCAGCGGGATGACTACGGCAAAAACCATACCCACCAGCGAAACCAACAGATAGATAAGGTGCTTTTCCGTGTGCGCACCTGTCATAGCAACCGTGGCGGAGTTGACCATCACCACACCACCGGCAAGCAGCAGCAGCCAGGCAAGCACAGTACCGCTCATCGCCCACTGCGCACCTACTGTCTGTATGCGCCCCTTCACGGCAACATCGCCTGCACGAGCTCTTCAAACCGGCGCCCACGGTGCTCGAAGTTGTCGAACATGTCGAAGCTCGCGCAAGCCGGCGACAGCAGCACCACATCTCCCGGGCGAGCCTGATCGCGGGCGGCGGCGACCGCCGCCTCCATCGACGGCTGCATGCTGTAGTGGACGGCGTCGAGTACAGCGGCGAGCTGTGCCGCGTCACGGCCGATGAGCGCAACGTGACGGAGCTTTGCTTGAATCGTGCCGAGCGGAGAAAAGTCCGCGCCTTTGCCTTCACCGCCAGCAATCAGCACGATGCGCGCACCGTCCGACAGCGTACTGGCAATCCCGGCTACAGCGGACACTGCGGCACCGACGTTGGTCGCCTTGCTGTCATCGATGTATCGCACACCGTTAATCTCTTCTACGAACGCACATCGATGCGGCAAGCCGCGGAATGATCGGGCCACCTGCGTCATGGCTGGCAACTGTAAACCTGTGCCGCCCACCAGCGCGCAGGCGGCAAGAAAATTCGCCTGATTGTGTGTGCCGGGCAGCGCAAGTTCGGCGACGGGCAGCAGCTTCTCATCGCCGCGGCAGAACCACAGCTGCGCACCCTGCTCCAGTAAACCCCAGCCATCACCGTCGCCAACCGGGTCCAGCCCGAAGCTTACGCTGCTGATACCCGCATCGACCGAACGTGGCTTGGTCGCAGCATCGTCGCGGTTCCACACGCAGCGCGCCGCCCCTTCGAAGACTCTGTGCTTCGCACCGAGATAGCTGGCGAAACTGCCATGCCGGTCCAGGTGATCGTCGGTCACATTCAGCAGCACAGCCGCCTCACGCGCGTGCTGACCCAGGCGTTCGAGCTGAAAGCTCGACAGCTCCAGCACATAGGCCTGCCGGCCAGCATCCAACACATCAAGCGCCGCATCACCCAGATTGCCGCCGGCTACCGCATCAACGCCGCCCGCCCTCAGCAACGCGGCAGCCATGGAGGTAACCGTGCTCTTACCGTTGGTGCCCGTCACCAGAAACACTGGCGCTCGCGCGGCTTCAAAGAAGAGATCGATGTCGCTTGCGAGCGGCAACCCGGCACGCACCGCCTGACCCACGAGGCAGCTTTCGAGCGCCACGCCAGGGCTGACGATGACGCGGTCAGCTGTCGAAAAGTCATGCTCCTCCACATCCAGGCGCAACTCCACGCCAAGCGCAGCCAGTGCCTGCGCACCGGGAGCGGAGGCACGTGTGTCCAGCACGAGCACGTCGTCGGTGCCCGCCAGGTGTCGGGCGCAGCTTACGCCGGTGACGCCGGCGCCGATGATGACGGTGCGAGCCATCAGCGCAGTTTCAACGTTGACAATCCAACCAACACCAAAACCAGGGCAACGATCCAGAAGCGCACGATCACGCGCGGTTCCGGCCAGCCCTTGAGCTCGAAGTGATGGTGGATGGGGGCCATGCGAAACATGCGCTTGCCGGTGAGCTTGAACGATGCCACCTGCAGGATAACGGAGGCGGTTTCCAGGACGAACAGCCCGCCCATGATGAGCAGCACGATCTCGTGGCGCACGACGATGGCAACGACGCCAAGCGCAGCGCCAAGGGCCAGCGCGCCGACATCCCCCATGAATACCTGCGCCGGATATGCGTTGAACCATAAAAACCCGAGACCTGCGCCGATGAGCGCACCGCAGAACACCGCAAGCTCACCGGCGTCGGCGATGTGCGGGATCTGCAGGTAGCGTGCGAACTCCGCGTGCCCCACCAGATAGGCAATGAGGCCGAGCGCCGCCGCCACCATCACCGTCGGCAGAATGGCCAGGCCGTCGAGACCATCTGTCAGGTTCACGCCGTTGCTCATGCCGACGATCATGAAGTACGCCAACAGGATGTAGCCAGCGCCGAGCGGTATCGCTACCTCTTTGAAGAAGGGCACGATGAGCTCGGTTTCCTGTGGCGATTGCGCGGTGTAGTACAGGAACAGCGCAGCACTCAATCCGACCACCGATTGCCAAAGGTACTTCCATCGGGCGATGAGCCCCTTGCTGTTCTTGCGCGTAATCTTCAGGTAATCGTCCACCCAGCCGATCACGCCGAACGCCATGGTGACGCTGAGCACCACCCAGATGTAACGGTTGGATAGCTCGCCCCAGGCAACGGTGGTGATGAAGATGACGATGAGGATGAGCGCGCCGCCCATGGTCGGCGTGCCGGCCTTGCTGAAGTGCGACTGCGGGCCATCTTCCCGCACACGCTGGCCGATCTGCTTCTGTGATAGCCGCTCGATGACCAGCGGACCGATGATCAGTGAGATCACCAACGCCGTGGTGACGCTCACCATGGTGCGAAAGGTCAGGTACTGAAAGACGCCGAAACCACCGACGTATTGCGAGAGAAACTCCGTCAACCAAAGCAGCATCAGCCGGCCCTCTGTCTGGCGAGTTGCGCGATGATCTCGCGATCGCTGAAGTGAATGCGGCCGCTGGCCAGCTCCTGGTAGTCCTCGTGCCCTTTACCGGCGACGAGCACGATATCGTCCGGCCCGGCACATGCCAGCGCCCGCTCGATAGCCTCTCGACGATCGACACATTCAAACACGCAGCCGTTACCTGTCAGCCCGGCCCGCATATCGTCGAGAATCTGCTCCGGGTCTTCGCTGCGTGGGTTGTCGCTTGTCAGCCACAACACATCCGCCGCCTGCTCCGCCACCGCCGCCATGAGCGGCCGCTTGCCGGGATCGCGGTCACCGCCACAGCCGACCACGCAGATCAGCTCGCCGCGGCAGTGCCGCCGCAGTGCCGGCAGCACGGAGGCCAGCGCGTCCGGCGTGTGCGCATAGTCCACCACCGCAGCCGGGCCAGAGCGCAGCGCAATGAATTCCATGCGGCCCGGCACACCCAGCAAACGGCGCTGCGCCTCGACCACACGATCCAACCGGAAGCCAAGACCACAAAGCACCCCCAGTGCGGCGGCTGCGTTGGCGACGGAGAACTCACCCACGAGCGGCAGCTCGAACGGTTCGCGCCCCCAAGGGGTGTGCCAGGCGCCGGACACACCCTGGGCCTCGAAGCGCAATGCCTCCCAACGCACGTCACCCTGACGCCCGTAGGTCAGCACCTGGTAACGACGTGCAAAGTCACGGGCAAGCTCCGCGCCAAACGCATCATCTGCATTGATGACGCCCAGGGCGAGCCCCGGCTTCTCAAACAGTGTGCGCTTCGCAGCGCCGTATTCCGCCATGCTGCCGTGGAAGTCGAGGTGGTCCCTCGACAAGTTGGTGAACACCGCCGCCTCGAAAGGCACCGCATCCACCCGATTCTGCGCCAGCGCGTGGGAGCTGACCTCAAGTGCCGCCCAGCGGCAGCCGTCGCCTTTGAGCTGCGCCAGGCGCGCCTGAGTGTCCACCGCTCCGGCGGTCGTCATGTCGGAGGTATTCAGCGCTCGCGGGCGACCCCAGCCGATGGTACCCATGTAGCCGCAGGGCTCGTGCAGCGCCTCGAGCATGGTGGCAATGTAGTAGCTCACCGATGTCTTGCCGTTGGTGCCAGTAACGCCCAGGCAGCGAACAGCCCTGCCGGGCTCTCCGTAGCAGCGGGCGGCGAGTTCACCGCGCCGCTCGGCGAGGTCCGCTACGACGATCACCGGCACCGCCAGTGGCCGCTCCAAGGTGCGCTCGCTTAGCACAGCTACAGCGCCACGCGCGACCGCATCGCCCACGAATGTGGTACCGTCGAAAGCCTGGCCGCGAACTGCGACAAACACATCCCCCGGTGCTACGCGCCGGGAGTCTTCGCACAGACCATGAACCTCCAGATCAGCATCCGCGCCTTGGTAACCTTCGATGAGCTCGCTGAGCCTCAACGGCCACCTCCCGCAAGCTGAACATTCGGTGCGCTCGGCACACCGAGTAGGCGCAGGCTGCGCTCAGCCACACGCGCAAACACGGGGGCTGCCACCGCGCCGCCGCCGCTCAGGCCGCCGCTGGGTTCGTTGACAACCACCACCATAACCAGGCGCGGATCCTCGATCGGCACGACACCGGCAAACAGCGCCACATGGCGCTCATCGTCGTAACCCTGCTTGCCGACGATACGCGCCGTGCCAGTTTTGCCGGCAACGCGATAGCCGGCGATGCGCGCCTTCGGCGCGGTGCCCTGCTCGCTTGTTACGGTTTCCATCATCTCGAGCACCGAGCGGGTAAGTGCCGGTGAGAAGGCGCGCTCGCCGTGACCGGCGGCGCCCAGAACGATGGAGGGAGTAAGCAGTTCACCGCCGGAGCCGAGCGTAAGGTAAGCCTGCGCCAACTGCAGCGGCGACAAGCTGAGCCCGTACCCATACGCCAGCGTCACGCGCACCACTTCATTGTCCAGACCGAGATCGGAAAACCGTCCTGCCGCCTCCCCTGGCAAACCGGAACCGACGGGCGTGCCGATTCCGGCTCGGGCCAGCACGTCGTACACATCGCGCTCTTCAAGCGCCAGTGCAAGCTTGGCAATGGCCACCTGTGATGACTTCTCCAATGCATGGGTCAAGGACATCACACCACGGTTCAACGGATCCTGAACCAGCTTGTTTCCGACCCACATGTAGCCAGGAGCGGTATCGATTCGACTATCGGCATCGAACCTGCCTGATTCCAGAGCCGCCAACACCGCGAACGGCTTGATGGTGGAGCCTGGCTCGTAGACGTCGGTGACCGCGCGATTACGCACCCCCTCATAGGTGGGCTGCAGGGGTTCATTCGGGTTATAGGATGGCTGGTTCACCAGCGCCAGGATCTCGCCGCTACGGGCATCGAGCATGACCAGTGACGCGGACTTGGCACCATGTCCCTGCACCGCAGATTTCAGCTCACGGTAAGCGATGAACTGCAGACGCAGGTCCAGGGACAACTGCAGATCCTCTCCGTACTTGGGCGCGGCAACGAATTCCAGGTCGGCAATGTTGTGGCCGCTGCGGTCGCGCAATACCTTCTTGCGGCCACTGACGCTACGTAGCTGCTTGTTATACGCACGCTCTATGCCCTCCAGGCCGCGCTCATCCACACCGTCCTCGCCCAGGCCGGTGATACCTACAACGTGGGCGGTGGTCTCTCCCGCCGGATAAAATCGCCGATACTCCGTGCTCAGATACACGCCATCGATGGCAAGCGCTTCGACAGCCTGGGCAAGCTGCCAGTCCATTCGCCGTCGCAGGTAGACGAACTGGCGCCCCCGATCGCCGAGCTTGGCGGCCAGCTCCGCTTCCGGCACCTCGAGCACCGCCGCGAGCTGGGACATCTGGGCCTCGGACACCTGCGCCAGGCTCGGGTCAGACCAGGCAGTGAACACCGGAGTGGAGATCGCCAGCGGCTCGCCCCACCGATCGCGTACTACACCACGCTGCGCGCGGAGCACCTCGGTGCGCACCGCCCGGGCGTCACCTTGTTTTTTCAGAAAAATGCGCTCCTCGATGCCGAGGTAAGCCACCCGTGCCCCAAGCACCATGACCAAACCACAGAAACCAAGCGCTACGACGTAGTGGCGCCAGCTCATCGGCGGATGAACTCGACGCTATGCGGAAACCGCATGTTGAGTTCTTCCAGCGCCACACGTTCGATGTTCTGGTAGGAAGCAATGGCGCCACGCTCCAGCAGCAGTCTCGATTGCTCGGTGACCAGTGCATCGTGATGCGACTGCACAACCTGCAGCTCTCCGTAGAGGCTGCGCTGTTCATGCAGCTTGCGCACCGCCAGCGCGCTCGACCAGGCGAGCGCCGCCAGCAGCAACAGGCAAAGACCGATCTGCCCCCAGCCGCTCATGCGCAACGCTCCAGCGCGCGTAGTCGGGCGCTGCGCGAACGCGGATTGGCAGCGACCTCCTTCGCGCCTGCCGTAACAGAACGCACCACGAGGCGCGCGGCAGCCGGCGTGCTATCAGCCCGAACAGGAACCGAACGGGGAACACTTGGCGGGCTGGCACATTCGCGAAAGAAGCGCTTCACCAACCGGTCTTCGAGCGAGTGGAAGGAGATGACCACCATGCGCCCGCCAGGAGCCAGCCGTGCGAAGAGTTTCGGCAACACCGATTCGATAACCGCCAGTTCGTTGTTGACATGAATCCGCACGGCCTGAAAAGTCCGCGTAGCGTCGTGCTTGCCTTTGTCGCGGGCAGGCAGCGCGCGCAACACCGCGGCACGCAGCTCGCCGGTGCGGTGCAATGGACGCGATTCGACGATGCTGCGAGCAATGCGCCGGGCAAAGCGCTCTTCGCCGTACTCCCAGATGACGCGAGAGATTTCCTGCTCCTGGGCCTGGTTCAGCCATTCGGAAGCGGATTGGCCGGCCTGCGGGTTCATGCGCATGTCCAGCGGGCCGTCGGCAGCGAAGCTGAAACCGCGTTCGGCATCATCGAGCTGCGGCGATGAAACACCGAGGTCCAGCAGCACTCCCGCGAGTGCATCTGCCGGCAGGCTTTCAACCACATCGTTCCACTCACCGTGCAGTACGATGACGCGGCTATCCTCGTTAGCCAGTTGCTGCGCCGCGGCGATGGCCTGCGGATCGCGATCGATGACCACCAGCCGATCCTCGGCCGCCATCAGCGCCAACAGTGCCCGGGCGTGCCCACCCCGGCCGAACGTCCCATCGAGCCACAGGCGCGGAGCTGGTGCGCTTGCTTCTACCAGCAAGCGAACGGCCTCCTCCAGCAGCACCGGCACATGGCCGCTCAAAGCCGAAGATCCGCAAGCGTCTCGCCCTCGGCAAGGGTGCGAACCGCTTCGGAACCCACCCAGCGGGACATGCCCGCAGCCCAGGCAACATCAGACCAGATCTCGATCTTGTTGCCCTGGCCTACCAGCGTGATCTCTTTGTCGAGTGCCGCATGCGCACGCAGCAACAAAGGCAATCGCACCCGGCCGTTGCCATCGAGGGCGAGATCCGTGGCATGACCAATGAGCAGACGTTGCATAGTGCGCGCCGCGGCGCCGACGTTGGCAAGTTCCTCGAGGTGCCGTTGCACCACCTCCCACTCACTCAACGGGTAGAGCAGCAGGCAGGCGTCCGAAGCGTCGATGGTGACCACCATGTTCCCAGCGCAGGCTGCCACCACAGCCTCACGAAACCGCATGGGTAGAGCGAGCCTGCCCTTGTCGTCGAGCTTGACGCTGTTGATACCACGGAACACGTTATTGATGCGGGACGCGCCGGTAACACCAGGAGCAACCCACGATTTCCCACCAAATCCCAAAGAAGCCCACTATAGGCTTCATTTCACCTAAATCAACAGCTCTTTGGGCCTAACCGCTGGAAAAATAAGGGATTTTGAACGGATAGACGGAGATCGAATAAAACCACCTCGCTTTCGCCCCAATTCGCCATAAACAGCGATAAACCCACGGCGGACAGAAAGAAGTGCGAGTCGGCCGATAAGCCGGGTTCTGTCTTGAACAGCCATTCATCTGGGAGTGCCGTCACCGACACCCTCTAGCGGCCTACCCGAACTCAGCGCGGGCCACGCTGATGAGTTCCTATTTGGCCTTGCTCCAAGTGGGGTTTACCTTGCCGCTGGACGTTACCGTCAGCGCGGTGCGCTCTTACCGCACCCTTTCACCCTTGCCGGAACTTGCGTTCTTAGGCGGTCTACTCTCTGCTGCACTTTCCGTAGGCTCGCGCCCCCCAGGCGTTACCTGGCACTCTGCCCTATGGAGCCCGGACTTTCCTCTGCCGCGACATGCGCGACAGCGGCTGCCTGGCCGACTCGCCCGCGTATGTTACGTGTCCGCCTCACCGCTCACCAGCCGTTCATACCAGCTGCGGCTGTCGCCACCGGCAAGCCGTGCCGTAATTCGCGCCACCTGACGGGGCGGTAGCAACCCGGCAAGCTCCTTGAGCACCGCCTCGCCGGCCAGCGATCCGGCACCGTCGCCACCCTCGAGTACCAGGACGAACTCTCCCCGGTGTTCGGCACGCACCTGGGGCAACAGCTCGCAAGCCGTGCCGACCAGCAGGGTTTCATGCATCTTCGTGAGTTCCCGACCGACGAGCAGCCGTCGGGCCGGATACACCTCCTCCAACATCTCCAGCGTCGCGACGATGCGGTGTGGAGCTTCAAAAAAGACCACCGCACCCGGAAACCCGGCAAACGCTTCCAGCCGCTTGCGCAACGCCGCGGCTTTGCTCGGCAGGAACCCGGCGAAAGTGAAGTCTGTGGGCGGCAGTGGTGAGGCACTCAGCACCGTGAGGACGGAAGACGGCCCAGGGATGGGTACCACTACGCCACCCGCTTCCCAAACCGCCCGCACCAGCGCGAACCCGGGATCACACACCAGCGGTGTACCGGCATCCGAGACCAGCGCCACATCTCCCTCTGCCAGCAGCTCCAGCACTCGGGCTGTCATCGCGGTTTCGTTGTGCTCATGCAGGCTTATAAGCCGTGGCGGTTCGATACCCAGGTGCTGCAACAGGGTGCGCGTGTGTCTGGTATCCTCCGCCGCGATTGTCGCAACGCTTTTGAGGACATTGACGGCTCGCAACGTGATGTCGTCCAGGTTTCCAATAGGCGTGGCAACCACGAAAAGGCGACCAGAGGTTTTCGATTCATCTGTCATGACCCGCAGCTCAACCTTGCGCACCGTGTTTTACCTGGCCGCAGTTTGCCTGATCGGCGCCTGCGCCGCCCCCCAACCCGCCGTGCGGCCAAAACCCGTCGTCGTGCAGTCCGAGCCGCAATCCGCCGAGGAATTGCTGGCGGCCGCCGGGAGCCAGTCGGGCAGCGCCGCCGCCAGAACCTACCTGCGCGCAGCGGACCTGCATTGGCAGGATGCGCGCCCGACGGACGCGGAAAGTGCATTGGGCGCCGTGGATCCAGGCCTGCTCGACCTTGCGGGCAAGCGCCGGTATGCCCAGTTGCAGGTACTGCTGGCCCTGGCAGTTGGTGACATCGACCGCGCGCAGACCTACCTGCATGAGACCAACTTCGAGCCCGGCGAGGCAGCGCTGGTACGGGCACAGCTCTGCACGGCAGCTGCCGACTTCGCCTGCGCCGCAGAAGAGACCATGCGCGCCGCGGTGTGGACCGCAGAACCCGAAGCCCTCAACCCACGCATCTGGCAACATCTGGTGGACGCCTCCCGCGCGGGCCAGGTCAGCACGGCAGGCGCTGCAAACGAAACCGCACGAGGCTGGTGGGCGCTGCTCGACATCACAGCCATGCCCGACCCGGTTCTCGTACAGCAGCAGAAGTTTGTGGATTGGCAACGAACCTTTCCCAACCATCCAGCAAGCCGCGCGCTGCCAGCGGGGTTGCGCTACCTTGCCGAGCCCTGGGCAACGCCGCGGCGCATCGGTGTCCTGCTGCCGCTGGACGGCCCGCTGGCCGCCGCCGGCCAGGCCGTGCGCGACGGTCTGATCGCTGCACACCTGGCGAACACTGCCGACGTCAAACCCCAGCTGGCCTTTCACGATACGTCCAGCGCTCCCATCGGTGAGGTTTACGAGCGGGCACTGGCTGGCGGCGCCGAGCGCATCATCGGTCCGCTCACACGCGCCAACGCGCAAGCGCTCGCCGATCTGGTACGCGATGTCCCGGTCATTGCCTTGAATCGCACCAACGCAACGCAAACAGCGTCGGATAGCCTTCAACCGAGCGGCGAGGCCGCCGATCTCATCCAATTCTCCCTGGCGATTGAGGACGAAGCTTCAGATGTGGCGCGCCGCCTGGCGGCCGACGGCCACACGCGCGTACTGGCGGTAATCGCGCAGAACGCTGCCTGGGCGCAACGCGCCGAAACGGTCCTGCAAGCCTTCCCGTTCGAGTTTCTACCGGTAGCGCCCGCGGGTGACGCGACGCAGATGACCCAGGCCATCGGCGATGCCATGCTGGTGAGCGCCAGCATACGGCGCCATACCCTGCTCGAGCAGGTGCTCGGCGAGCCTGTGGAATTTGGTCCTAGAGCCCGCAACGACCTTCACGCCGTGGCGGCTTTCGTCGACAGCGTACAGGCCCAGGCTCTGGCACCGGCACTGCGCTACCACTTTGCAGACGATCTGCCTGTGTACGCGAGCTCCCAGGCGCTTCGCGGCAATCGCAACCTCGCCGCTCTGAATGGTTTCCATGTCACCGACCTGCCAATGCTCATAGCCCCCGACGAGCATGGCGCCGCCCTGGCTGCCGCTTACGCTCTGACGCCAGAGAGCGCCGCGTCGCTGTACGCGCTTGGGGCCGATGCCTACGTCATCGCCGACAGGTACCCAGTCATGCGCGGCACCGGCAGCCGCCTCCGAGGCCAGACCGGTACGCTGAGCATCGACGGCAATGGCCTGGTCATGCGAGAGCAGACCTGGGGATCCATCGCTGCAGGGGTACTGCGGCCGACACCCGATGCACCGGCATTTAAAGGGACGGGCCGCTGAGGTCTGCGCTGCCGTTGTGGTGGCGCTACACGGCTATCGGTTGTTGAAACGTAACTATGCCTGCGCCGCGGGAGAAATCGACCTCATCGCACAGCGCCGTGACGTGCTGGCCATCATCGAGGTAAGGCTGCGCGGCAGAGGCGCGCGCGTGACCGGGCTCGAAAGTGTCGATGCCACCAAACAACAGCGCATCGCCCGCACCACCACACACTTCATCAAGCGTCACCCGTCCTACACATTTCATCAAATACGATTTGACGTGTTGTCTTTCGGATTGCGAGACTATGCGCCCCATCTAGTGCCAACTATCAGATGGATCAGAAATGCCTTCACAATTGACCCCTCGGCTTCGTAACTACGGCAGATTTCTGCTCTGTGTTTTGCTTTGCGCAAGCCTCGCTGGCTGCTTCTTCTCCGACAATCCGCGCACCCGAACACCAGGCACGGTCATAGACGACGAGATGCTCGAGTCCATCGTAGAGCGCAAAATTCGCTCGTCCAGCGCTGACTACGAAGGCTCGAATATCGACGTGGTTAGCTACAACGGCCTTATCCTACTCCTCGGCCAGGTGCCTACGCCGGAGCTGAAAGCACAGGCCACGGTGGTTGCTCAGGGCATGCAGAAGGTACGGCAGGTACACAACGAGCTGGATATCGGCGGCCCCATCTCCTATCCCGCTCGCACCAACGACTCGTGGCTCTCCAGCAAGGTAAAGACCAAGCTCATCGCCTCTAAGGAGGTGTATGGCAGCAAGGTGAAGGTCGTGACCGAGAACGGCGTGGTATATCTGATGGGTATGTTACCGCGCAGCGAAGCGGACACAGCCGTGGACATCGCAAGAACCGTCTATGGCGTGCAGAAGATAGTCAAAGTGTTCGAGTACATCGACGAGCCGGCCATCGCGCAGGAGCCGGCTGAACTGCCAGACGCTTCCTAAGCCGGGGATGCCCCCGACCCGGGCGTACAGCAAAGCAACCCAGACCCGCGCTGTACGCCCTCAGGCGATTTCTACTTGATGACTTTGAGGTGCGCAGGGCGCTCTTTGTTCTCCGTGCTGCGCTGATTACCAGTCGCTCCCGCTGCTTCCTCGGACTTTGATTCCGACGGCTGCTCGGTTTGAGCACCAGACGCATACTCCGGCTCGAACATCATGCCTTCGCCGGACTCCTTAGCGTAAATCGCGGCGATGGCACGCATGGGCACAACCACATTGAACGCCTGACCGCTGAACCTGCCGGAGAACGACACCACATCATTCTCCAACGCAAGGGAGCGGACGGCAGCGGGCGATACATTGAGCACGATACGCCCGTCTTCTACGAAATCCTGAGGTACAACGACATCGGGCCCATCTACCTGCACGAGCAGATACGG
>JAUILW010000511.1 GCA_030432795.1 Gammaproteobacteria bacterium | reverse complement strand
GGCACGCACATCTATCTCGAGCCCAGCGATCTGGCCAGCGGTCCAACGGGCGTGCTGCCTTTCAGCCACAAATCCGGGCAGCACCCGCCGCGCGAGCGCATGGACGATGAGGCGCTCACCTACGATGGCCACGGTGTGGTGCCGCTCACCGCAGAGCCTGGCGACGTTGCGCTTTTTGTATCCGACGTGTGGCACCGACGGCTGCCCACGCGCGAAGGAGATCGCGGGCGCTTCTTCCTGCAGGTGCACTACGGCCGTCGCGATATCGCGCAGCGGGTGAAGACCACGGCGCGGGTGAACCATGTGGACGACGCTGCGTGGGTGAATGACGCGACTGAGCGGCAACGGCAACTGCTCGGTCTGCACGCGCCGTTTTTCTACGACGGGTAGCGCACCTGCAAGCCGAGCAGAACGGTGGTGGTCAGCCGCCCGTCAACGCGCCCTTGATCTGCGGGTCCGAAAAGAGCTGCGACATCTTCAGCTCGAATGCCTGGCGCACGGCCTCGTTGTGTTGGGCCATCATGGCGCCGCCGCCGATCGCTTCCTCACCCTGAAGGGTTTTGGAGGCGAGTTCTGTGCCATCTGCCGACAGGACGGTGAGCGTCAGGTCGAAAATCAGTTTCAGGTTTGAATACACATCGGATTTCCACTCGCGCAGGGTAATCGTCAGTAATCTGCTGGCTTTCTCGCCGCCCGCGACGGTATAGCCTGCATTCTGCAGCGCCGCTGAGAGCGCAACCGTCATGTCTTGTGCGAGTGGCTCGCCGCTGGTGGTTGTGACGTTGAACGGGTTACCGTAGCCGCCACGCCGGAGCCCGATGAAGGAAGCAGGCTTCTTGCCGTTGAGGACGTAGGGGCGCTCATCCGTTACTGAGAGGCTCACTGCATGCTCACCCTGCACGGGTAGCACCAGCGGTGCGGTGCGGTAGTCATAGACGTTGTTCACAGCACAACCGGCCGCAGCGCAGGTAAAGACAAGTATCAGTAGTGTTCGCATTGTATTGAGCCATATCTCCGTTGGATACTTTGGTAGTATCTCGCAATGCGTAACCAACAGGCAATCCGGCCGCTTGGCCTGTAGAGAGGTGTTTATGCCGAACCGAAAACTATTCACATTTTGCATGCTGGTTGTGTCAGTGGCGTTGCTCAATGGCTGTGCTTCCGGGCAAACGGGCGGCTCAGCACTTGCGCTGAATCCGTCTGCCGGTAACGTCTTCTTCGTGGAGCGGCAGCCTGAGGACAAGCGCAACCTTGCGGTCGGTATCGTGAAGAACCTGAGCGATCGGGGTCTCACCGCCACGTGGGGTGAGTTGGACGCTGCACCGGCCAACGTTGCATACATATTGCGTTACACGGATCGGTGGTCCTGGGACATGCGGATGTTTCTCGCAGATCTACGGATTGAGGCGCGTGATCCGCAAACCGGTGCCCTGTTGGGATATGGGCAGTCGGTACAGAACTCTATGAAAGCCATGGGCTGGACCCACGATACGGTCATCGATCTTGCCGTGGCCGAGCTCCTTGGTCAGGCGCCGTTGCTTCCCGACACGCAGTGATGGTTGTCTCAGACCCCGGAACCGCGACTACCTTGCGCAGGTTAGTGCTCCAGAGCAAACGTGACAGGCAAGCTCACACGCTGAAGGCGCGGCCCTAGCGCCACGACGTCGAAGTGCAGATGCGGCCCTGTGGTGTAGCCGGTGTTGCCGACGCTGGCAACCACAGTGCCGCTACGTACGCTGTCACCCAGTGCGACGCGGGCGCTGTTCGGCGCGAGATGTACGTAGTACGCAACGCTCCCATCCTCGTGCTGGATGACCAAGATGTTTGCCATGTCAAAGCAGCGTTTAGTCGGTCTGCGGCAATGCGTGGTGCTGGTGTCGCGCACCTCGATGACGGTGCCGGAGCGAGCGGCGACAATCGGCGTGCCGATCTGCGCTGCGAAATCGGTGGCGTTCGCTTCCCACCGTGCGTGCGATGTTCGCTGGCCGCTCGCCTGGGTAATGTTGTAGCGGTATCCGCGGGCGATGGGGATCTGATATGTGGTTTCGCGTACCTGATCGATGGGCGCACCACGGCTGTGGTGGAGTCGCGCTTCGAGGCAGTCGGCACGCGTTCGGCCCACTCGAACGCGGGCGCCGGCAGCAACCGGCACGAGCCCCGGCATCACATCGTCGCCCGCACACCGTGGTGGCAGGTTGATGACCGCGGTGCGCATCTCGATAGAGCGGTTACGCAGCCACAGCACGTTGCTGTCATCCCGCTCCAGGCAGACACCGTCAACGCATCCCGGAATGGATAGTTGTACGGCGAGTGCGAGGGCCAGCTTCAGCATAGTTGGCCATCATAGGGTGCAGCGCTTGCCGGCGTGAAGTGAAACGTCTTTTTCACACGGCTTTCACATATTCGTGGCTAACGTAAAGCTCCAGCGTTAGTGCTACGCCAGTGATTCACGTCCTATCAGGTTTGTTCTTCGCCCTGCCGGGTAGCCGAGTCGCGGAGCTGTTGCTCCGCGGCCGTGTGCTATGAGCGTGCGTAGTCCCTGGCTCGGCGCTGCCGCGTGGGGCGGGCTGGTCTTTCTTGCGGCGTTGGTCGGCAGCCTTGCTTCCATTCAGGCGGAGGCTTTCTACACGTCGCTGGCCAGGCCGTTCTGGGCGCCGCCTCCCTGGTTGTTCGGGCCGGTTTGGACGGTGCTCTACGCGATGATGGCCGTGGCCGTGTGGTTGGTGTGGCGTCAGACCGGCTGGCGCGACGGTGCCACTGCGCTGACGCTCTTTGTTGTGCAACTCGTGCTCAACGCCGCGTGGTCGTGGCTTTTCTTCGATCTGCGCCTGGGATTGTGGTCGT
>JAUILW010000510.1 GCA_030432795.1 Gammaproteobacteria bacterium | reverse complement strand
AGCACGTCATCAAGGAAGCCATCAACCGCGAGCTGATGCGCGGCGGCCAGGTGTTCTACCTGCACAACGAGGTGCGCACCATCGAGGAAACCGCGCGGGAGCTGGCAGAGCTCGTGCCGGAAGCACGCATCGGCATCGGCCACGGGCAGATGGCTACTCGCCGACTGGAATCGGTGATGAGCGACTTCTATCACCGGCAGCTCAATGTGCTCGTGTGCACCACCATCATCGAAACGGGCATCGACATCCCCAACGCCAACACCATCATTATTGAACGCGCCGACAAGTTTGGCCTCGCACAGCTGCACCAGTTGCGCGGCCGCGTTGGGCGCTCGCCCCGGCAGGCGTATGCCTACCTGCTGACACCACACCGTAAAGCGATGACGCAAGACGCGTTGAAGCGCCTGGATGCCATCGAAGCATCCGGTGAGCTCGGCATCGGTTTCACGCTGGCCACTCACGACATGGAGATTCGCGGCGCCGGCGAACTCCTCGGCGACGAACAATCCGGGCAGATCGAGTCCATCGGCTTCTCTCTGTACATGGAGATCCTCGACCGCGCCGTGCAGGCGCTGCGCGATGGTCGCACCCCCGACCCTGACGCGCCGTTCGAGCCGGTAAGCCAGGAAGTAAACCTGCACGCGCCGACCCTGATCCCAGACGACTACCTGCCGGACGTGCACACGCGCCTGATTCTGTACAAGCGCATCAGCAACGCCGCCACCGAAGAGGCCCTGGACGCGATGATGGTGGAAATGATCGACCGCTTCGGCATCCTGCCGGAAGCGACGAAGCGATTGTTCGAGGTGACGCGACTGAAGCTCACCGCCACCCGCCTCGGCATCACGCGCATCGACGTGGGCGATGCCAGCGGCCGGTTCGAGTTCGACGAGCACACCAGGGTCAACCCGCTGCAGATCGTGCGGCTCATTCAGGACCAGCCGACCACCTATCGCCTCGACGGTGCGACGACGCTGCGCAGCAACGCCGAATGCGCTACCTTCGAGGCGCGCTGCGCCTTCGCCGCAGAGCTGCTCGAGAAGCTCACACCCCCCGAAGACCTCAAGGCCGCTTCATGAAATCGACATTCCTCTCTGCCACTGCACTGATATGCGCACTCCTGTCCGGTGGTGGTTATGCCGCCGAAGCGGAGGATGTGGCCGCGCTGATGACGGAGCGCTGGTACGAGGCCGAAGTGGTGGTTTTCGAACGCCTGGGTGTTGCCGACGAAGCCGATGGTGAGGTGTTGTATCGGGACGATCCCCGCGCGCTGCCGCAGGATCTGCTGGCACTGGCGGACGGCACCAGGCACCCCTGGGAGCTGCAGGCGGAAACGCTGGACGAAGCGCTGAACTTCCGCCTCGGCCGCGCGCGGGACTTTGCGTTGCCGGATCGACGCACACGCACCCCCCCGCCGCGCCGGCAACCGAACATCGCCGCGGACGCCGACAATGGGGCTCTTGAAGAAAATGCAGCCGCGCAGAAGGCGCCGTCTGCACGAGAGTTGTTTCTCCTCGAAGTGGCAGGCTTCGAGCAGGGCCTGCGCAACCGCGCCTGGCAGACCGTTCCGGAGCTTGCGCTCTCCGAGCAGGCCGACAAGCTGCAACGGGGCAACCGGCATCGAATTTTGTGGCATCAGCGTTGGCTGCAGGCGACCCCCGAACGGGGTGCGGCGGTGCCAGTGCTCGTCCAGTCAGGTGAGCGCTGGGGACCACGGTTCGAGCTGGAAGGAACGTTGGGATTGAGCATCGGCAGATACCTGCACATGCACGCAAAGCTCTGGCTGCAGGAGCCGCCACTTCTGCCCTTCGCAGATGCTCCGCTGCCGGTATCTGCTTCCGACGCTGAGCCTGCGTTGACAGATCCGCTGCCTCCCTTCGCCCAGCCCGAGTACCGCTACATGGCGCTGGATGAACACCGCCGTCTGCGCAGCAACGAGCTGCACTACCTGGATCATCCGCGCTTCGGCGTCCTGCTGCTGGTGCAGCCGGTAGCCATACCCGTCGAACTCACAGCTGGTCTCGAAGCGGTGGAAGCCACCGAAGCAGAGGCGAAACAAGGCCGTCGTTAGCCGCCCATAAGGCGGTGCACCACCCCGGCAAGTTCGACCGCACCGTCAGCCGCCACCCGCTGCATGTCCTCCAGCACGATCGCACCCATGCCAGCGGCAGGATTGACCACGAGGCAGAGGGCTGCATAGGGCAGCTCGAGCTCCATGGCGAGCGTTGCCTCGGGCATGCCGGTCATGCCCACCAGGGTGCAGCCATCGTTTGCCATGCGGCGGATCTCTGCGGCGGTCTCCAGGCGGGGGCCCTGAGTGCAGCCGTAGGTACCGCCGTCGATGATCCCTTCCCCGGCGGCGATCACGCGCACCCGCAATGCATTGTCGAACGGAGGTTCGAACAGCACGTGCTGAACCGCCGCGTTGTTGGTCGCACCTGCGTAGGTGTGCTCGCGACCCCAGGTGTAATCGATCACCTGGTCCGGCACTACGAGCGCGCCAGGCGGCAGGGTGGCATCCACTGCCCCGACGGTGAACAAGCCAACCACAGCCTGCGCACCCGCATCTTTCAGAGCGCGTATGTTGGCCCGGTAGTTGATCTCGTGAGGCGCAAACTCGTGTCGGCTGCCGTGACGAGCCAACACCAGCATCTCGCCCGCGGCGAAGCGATGGAGCGCCAGCGGCGCGCTCGGCGCTCCGTATGCCGTGTCGAGATCAAGATGCTCCTCAGCATCGCCCAGGGCCGCACCGACGGAACCGGTGATTACGCCAAGCTTCATGGCGCCACCGCGTAGATCGATGGAAGATTGCGCCAGTAGCCCTGCACATCCATTCCACAGCCAAAGAGA
>JAUILW010000509.1 GCA_030432795.1 Gammaproteobacteria bacterium | reverse complement strand
TTCGTTCCAACGTTACTCATCGTTCACTCCGTGCATCAGCTCTCGACACCGCGGTAGCGCTGCTCGAGTCGGTTGCGCAGCATGATCGCCGTCAGGTTCAAACCGACGATGATCAATACCAGCAGTAGTGCCGTGGCGAAGACCAGGGGCCTTGCCGCCTCGACGTTGGGGCTTTGGAAGCCCACATCGTAAATGTGAAACCCAAGGTGCATGAACTTCCGCTCGAGGTGGATAAACGGGAAGTTGCCATCCAGCGGCAGGGTGGGCGCGAGTTTCACCACACCCACGAGCATGAGCGGTGCCACCTCGCCGGCCGCCCGGGCGATGGCGAGAATCACGCCGGTCAGGATGCTTGGGCTTGCCATGGGCAGAATGACGCGAAACAGGGTCTCCGCTTTGGTCGCGCCCAGAGCCATGCTCCCTTCGCGCAGCGAGCGGGGGATACGGGTGAGGCCCTCTTCAGTGGACACTACCACTACCGGCACCGTCAGCAGCGCAAGTGTCAGAGACGCCCACACCAGCCCTGGCGTACCGAAGGTCGGCGACGGCAGCGCCTCCGGATAGAACAGCTCATCCAGCGTGCCGCCGATGAAGTATACGAAGAAGCCGAGCCCGAACACGCCGTAGACGATGCTCGGCACACCAGCCAGGTTGTTCACGGCAATCCGAATCAGGCGCACGAACGTACCCTGACGGGCGTACTCGCGCAGGTAGATCGCCGCAATGACGCCGAACGGAGTCACCAGAATGCTCATCAGCATCACCATCAGCACGGTGCCGAAGATGGCTGGGAAAATGCCGCCTTCCGTATTCGCCTCGCGCGGGTTGTCGGTGAGAAACAAAGCAACACTCGAGCCGTAGTGACCAAGCTTATCGAGCACCGACATCGTGTTGGGCTGCCAGGCGCGAACGACCTCGGACAGCTTCACATCGATCGTACGACCTTCGGCTAGACGCAGCGTCACCGATGAGCGGGCGAGGGCACCGTGCAGTTGCCGTAGGGCCTCTTCGGCCACCAGATAGTCGGCGTTGAGCACCTGCCGTTGCGCATCGATGTCGGCGAGCGCTGCTGGCGTATCACGGCCTTCGATGGCGAGACGGCGCTCCTCCAGCCTGAGCTGTTCCAAGCCGTAGTTGATGCGATTCAGCTCACCGCCCTCCAGGGCTGCGATCTCCTCACGTAGTTCGGTGGCGGCGTCCATCCTCTGGAGGAACGCCGCGGCGGCGTCAGCACCCGTGGCAACGACCACGCCATCATCGGTCAAAGACTCGAGGTAGCCGTACGCGTTGCCCCATTCGGTGCGCTCCAGCACGAATACCGATTCTGGCGTAGCAGTACTCACGATATCGTGGCTGTAAATCCACATGAAATCCGGCGGCGTCGCGCGGCGGTTGCCTACCTTGTACAGCGTGCGTTCCACGACATCGAGGCCAGCAGCACGGTCGTCGTCCTCCCGAACAGACGCTTCCGCATAGCGCTCGATGGGAATGAATTCAGACTCCACCCGCTCGCCGAGCGTCACCCGCTGGCCGGTACGGTCCTGATAGGTCACTTCCAGCACGTCTGCCGGCCAGAAATGCGCCAGACCGCGCACGGCGATCAGCCCCAACAGGCCGACGACCGCGATGATGCTCATTGCCACCGCCGCGGCATTCATCCATACCCAGGGTTCGCCGGAGGCAAACCAACTACGCACGCCACCCGCGTTCTGGCTCAGCATGCTCACAAACTCCCGTAGCGCGCACGCAGGCGCTGTCGCACGACCTCGGCGACGGTGTTGAAGGCGAAGGTCAGGAGGAATAGCACCATGGCCGTGAGAAACAGGATTCGGTAGTGGGAGCTACCCACCTCCGACTCCGGCAACTCCACAGCGATATTGGCGGCGAACGTCCGCATGCCTTCGAAGATGTTCAGGTCCATGATCGGCGTGTTTCCCGTAGCCATCAGCACGATCATCGTTTCGCCAACGGCACGGCCGAGGCCGATCATCACCGCTGAGAACATGCCTGGGCTGGCGGTCAGCAGCACCACCCGCACGAGCGTCTGCCAGGGCGTGGCACCCAGGGCCAGCGAACCGTTGACCAGGTGGCGAGGCACACCATAGATCGCGTCCTCGGCGATGGAAAAGATCGTTGGCACCACCGCAAGGCCCATGGCCAGGCCCACCACCAGCGCATTGCGTTGATCGTATGAAAGCCCCAGTTCGTTGAGAAACCATGCCCGTGAATCGCCGCCGAAGAACTGCACCTCAAGGTGCGGTCCGAGCTCAAAGGCGATCGCCACCATACTGATGATCGGCACCACCGCCACGAGGCCGTACCAGCCATCGAACCGCCGCGTGAGATCCTTGGGCAGCAGGCTCCACAGCCAGGCCAGCAACATCAGGCCAACAGGTAACACCAGGATCAGCGAAAGCACGGCCGAGAGATTCGCCTCGATGATCGGCGCGAGCCACAAGCCGGCGAGAAAGCCCAGCACCACCGTGGGCAGCGCGGCCATGATCTCGATGCCCGGCTTGACCAGCTTGCGCATACTCGGGGCCATGAAGTAGGCCGTATATATGGCGCCCATGAGTGCCAGCGGCGTGGCGAACAGCATGGCGTAGAACGCCGCTTTGAGGGTGCCGAACAATAGCGGCATGAGCGAGAACTTGGGCTCGAAGTCGTTATCGGCGGAGGAGGACTGCCAGCTGTGCACCGGCGCTTCATAGCCTTCATACCAGATCTCGTCCCACAGCGCTGACCAGGTGATATCTGGGTGCTCGTTGTCGATAACGAACAAGCGCATAGCGCCGTCTGGTGCCGCGGCCAGCAATTGCTTGCCGCGCGGCGATAGGGCGTACGTATCACC
>JAUILW010000508.1 GCA_030432795.1 Gammaproteobacteria bacterium | reverse complement strand
GGTGTCACCGACCTGGTGCATCGCAAATGGACCCGTGACATGGCGGATCTGCACTTTCTAGAGAAGCCGGTGAGCATTCGCCGCCTGAGCCAGGAGCTGGAGCGGCGATTGAACTCATGAGCAACGCGTTCATCGGCATAGACACCGCGCGGCACCTCAGTGCCGTGGCCCAAGCCTGCCCGAAGGGCTGGCATGTGGCGTTGTGTGCCGATGACAAGCTGCTGGATTGCACTGACGATGCATCCGCGCAGGAGGTGTTTGCCAGCCTGAAAGAACAGTCTGTCGCACTGGGCGGCAGTGACTCTCAGGAAGCGGTGGTCGGGGAGTTGTGGGTGCATCTGCTCCCAGTCGTCGATCACTTGCGTGCCTGTCTGGGCACGGTGCTTGTTTACGGCACGCACGGCGCTGATCTCGAAGCGGTGTTCAGCCGCGTGAGCCTGCTGGTGGAAAGCCTGCAGAACGAAGTGACGCTGAGCATGGAGCTGTCGGACATGGCCGATGAGCTCAATCGTCGTCACGAAGAATTGAACCTGATTTACAACACCAACGAGCAGCCAGACGACGAAGCAGACGACGAGGTCATTCTCGAGAGCATCGTCGAAAACGTGGTGGACTACCTCGAGGCGGAGCTGGTGTTGTTGTCGGTGCCCAGCCGCAACGTGTGGGTTCTGCAGGGTGCGCACGGAGTGGACCTGAGTGCCCACCAACGTCTTCTGGAGGAGACTGAGCCGGCGGTTCTCGACTGGCTGAAGAAGAATCGCCAACCTCTCGTCATCAACAGCGTCGAGGAGGCCCAGGGATACCAGTTCAAGGGAGAACTGCCGTTCCGCATGCTGGTGGTTCCGGTCACCAACGATCGCGAAGAGATTATCGGCGGTCTGGCATTGTGTCGCCTCGTGGACGGTGCCCGTATCGTCAACAGCGACAAGAACCTGCTCACCGCGCTGTCGCGGCGGATCGGCAAGGTCATCCAGGTGAGCTTTGACCCGCTCACAGGTCTGCCTCGGCGCATGAAGTTCGAGCGGATGCTCGACCGCGCGATCAGCGGCCTGATGACCAACCGGGAACAGCACTGTCTGTTGCACGTGAACATCGATGGGCTGAGCAGCGTCAACGAGCAGTTCGGCGTGCGCACGGGCGATGCAGCGATCGAGCTCGTCTCCAAGCACCTTGCGCAGCTGGGCCGATCTGCTGATGTCTGCGGCCGTGTAGGCGGCGACGAGTTGAGCCTTTTACTGCTCAACTGCAGCCAGTCAGTGGCACTCGATAAGGCTGAAGTGCTCCATGATGTCCTGGCTCGCCAGCCGTTCCTCGTGGGCCGCACGCGGCAGTCATTGCGGGTGAGTATCGGTGTCGTGTCGGTGGGCCGGAGCACCACGGCTACCGAGGCCATGACCAAGGCGAGTGTCGCCTGTGGTATCGCCAAGGAGCGTGGCGGCAACGTCACTCAGGTGTACGAAGCTGCCTACGAAAAGGTCACGCAGAAACGCGAAGAAGTTCGTCTGCTGACCCTGGTGCATCAGGCACTGGAGCGGGACGACATGTTTCAGCTCTACGCGCAGCCGATCGTGCCGATGCAGAAAGATGAGGCCGCACCCCACTTCGAGGTGCTGCTGCGTTTGTTCAGCGAGGATGGCGAGTTCATCTCACCAGTCGACTTCATTCCGGTGGCAGAGAAACATTCGCTCATGCCTGCCATTGACCGCTACGTGGCCAGGAATGCCATCGCCACGCTCGGCCGCTCCGGTATTCTCGAGCACCTGCCCGGCACCGTGTGTTCGGTCAACCTTTCCGGGCAGAGCTTTGGTTCCGACAGCGTGCTCGAGGATCTGCAGGCCATTCTGGCTCAGTACGGTGTGCCGGCGCAGAGCATCTGTTTCGAGGTGACGGAAACCGCGGCGATATCCGACCTCGGCGGCGCCCAGTATCACATCAACAACACACGCAAACTGGGTTGTCAGTTTGCGCTGGACGATTTTGGCGCAGGCTTGAGCTCATTTACGTACTTGCGCGTGCTTCCCCTCGATTACGTGAAGATCGACGGCTCGTTTGTGAAGGATATGCTCACCGACGACATCGCGCGCACCATGGTGCAGGCAATTCACAGCGTCGGCCACGCCATGGGGCTGCAAACTGTGGCCGAGTATGTGGAAACGGATGATATCGCAGAGGATCTCAAACGCCTGGGCATAGACTACGGGCAGGGGTTTGGGCTGGGCAAGCCGGTGCCGATGACTGGATACCTCGAGCGGTATGCGCATCGGGAGCGCCGGATCAATGGCTGAACCCGCTGCCAGCAACGACCCGGTTATCCTCCGAAACTCCAGCGCCCACGCGGCGCAGCTTCGGCCCACGTTCCCGCTGTTGGATGAAAAACAGTTCGACGCAGTAAAGCGTGAAGTAGCTCGGTGTGTGAAGGATCGCGATCTGCGCATCATCCTCGAGCTCACTGCGACGCGCACCATCACCTCGGCGCTGCTCGAATTCCTGCTGGATGTGAACGATGCGCTCCGCGCTCGGGGTGGCTGGCTGCAGATCGCCAAGCTCAATGCCGTGTGCGCAGAGGTGTTTCGCATCACCGGTGTCTCGAAGATGATCGCGCTGCTGGATGTGGACAGCGTACAGGCGCCGCAAGGGCCGGTGCAGAAGCAACGCCTCGGCGACATCCTGTTGGCGCGCGGGCTCGTCACTGAAGAGCAGATTGAAGAGGCGCTGGAAATCCAGAAGCAGCACGGCAAGAAGCTCGGAGAAATCTTCATCGCCAAGCGCTGGGTTACCGACCAGGATGTGCTCGCCGCGCTGTCGGGCCAGCTGTCCATCCCGCAGATCAGCCTCCGAGCAGGTTTGTTTGA
>JAUILW010000507.1 GCA_030432795.1 Gammaproteobacteria bacterium | reverse complement strand
CAGGTCCCCAGCCCAGCGAATCGTATCCGTACCTGGTGTTCACCGGCGTCAGAGAAGATGCGTTTTTCCAGACAGGGCAGCGCCAGGTGGAGTCGTTGCGCAAGCGCTCGCCGTTGCCAAAGTTGTTTATGCACCCTCAGGACGCAGCCAGTGAGGGTATCAGCGATGGTGATTGGGCCAGGTTGCGGACCTCAACTGGTGAGGTGACGGCTGAGGTGTCCGTGCAGCCCTCCATGAAGCAGGGCCACATACGTGTGCCGCATGGCTGGTGGTACCCGGAACTGCGCGGCAAGACGGAGCTGGCGGGCGCCTTCATCAGTAGCGATGCCGTACTCTGCGCGGACTCTCCGGAGTTATTGGATCGTGAGCAGGGTATCCCGCACTTCAAAGGATTTCCCGGACGCATCGAGCGGCTTTCCGGTCCGCCGGCTAGTCTCTGCGCGGCCACGTTGGCGGACGCTTTAGGCTCGTCGTCGTGAGTGCCTTGCGCCGATGGTACGAGGAGAAGACCCAAGTGGTGATGACGCAGCTCGTCAATCGCACATTCAGGCAGAACCCCAGCGCCCTGGATCGATGCCTGGTGCGGTTGCTGGCCCGCCTGGAAGGTCCGGTGCATCCCGATCCGGACCTGGAGAGTCGGTGACGGCGGCTGTTATCGGCTGGCAAACCAGCCAACCTCTACTACAACGGGTTGGTGATCACGCCGCTCACGATCGGTTCGAACGCTGTAAGGCTGTCCCACAACGAAGCGCCAAGCCCGGTAGAGGGTAATGCGGCGGCGAAGTTGCCTTGCTCCCCGTGCAGCGCCATATAGTTGAGCACGATGGTCTCGGCCAGCAGGTTGACGTTGTTGGCTGCCGGTGTCGCCGAGGTCTCCACCGAACCATCGGCGCGCATATAGCCGATCTGCTGGTGTATCGCCTGTTGCTCGGGCGTGCCGCCGATGAGGTTTGGCCGTCCGCCCGGGTTGTACACCAGAAAGAATGGCGCCGCCGTCTGCTGGTTGTCGCTGGTCCATTCGCCCTTTCCGCGGCCGTCGACGCTGTTGTCGATGACGCCGTTGGACGATAGCGAGCCATCGGACATGACGTAGAGCATCAGCGGCACGCCACGGATGGCGGCATATTCGAGACACGCGCCCATGCACTGGCCGGCGCGAAAATCTTTCACCTCGCCTTCCGCCCGGCGGCCACCGTGATAGTCATAACCGCCCATCTCGACGGTGCCGGCACCTGCGAAACCGTTGATGACCATCTTCATCACCGAGGCCGTTTTCTGAAATTCACGGCCGCTGCGGTCGCCCGCGGTAAACTCTGCCGCCGAGAAGATACCTGTAGCGCCCACGATCTCCGGGTCGCCGGCCGGGTCCAGCGTTGCCGGGTTGCCGAACCGGTCGGCCAGGTCGGCGCTCTTCAGATAACCGCAGCGCACGAGATCCTTGAGCACGTCATCCGACGTGATGATGTTGTCGTCCACGTCCACCGCGCGCATCTTGTGGTCGGAGATGCGGTAGATGGACTCCATCACGGCAACGGCATCCGCCTGGCTGAGCACGCTGGTGAGGTCACCGACATCCACAAGGCCTGTCACGTCGCTCGGGCGGTCCACCTTGGTAGGGCGAAGCGCTGCGTTGATCATCGCCTGTGGCGCCATGGAGTTGCCGCCGGAGTCGGTGTTCTCCGAGCCGATCAGGGACAAGAGCGAACCATCGGCGCCGGCAGCGGCGATGCCGTACATCGGGTTGTGGGGATTGTTGCCTGTGTCGTTTTCCGAGCGGGCCGGAATGACCGCGCCGTTGATGTTGGCGGCGGTTGCCGGTGAGATCTTCGTCATCATGCCGCGCAGGAATGCGCTGTCGGAGTGAAATGCTAGGCCCAGCGTGGTGTCGATGAAGTCGTTCGTGCCCGTTTGTGGGTTGGTCACAGGTGGGACCATGTCACCGGGCAGACCCTGGCGCTCGTAGCCGCTCGTGCTCAGGAAGTCGAGCTGTCCGCCGCCCTGACCGACCAGCACGTTGGAGCCCGCCTGGCTGCAGCCGCCGGCGAGATCAAAGGCGATGAAAGGAATCTTGCCGGCGCCCTGAGTGGCAATGCCGCACTGAGTGATCAACGGCAACAGGTCCGCTGACAGCGTGGCATGCGCCTTGCCGCCGAGGCTGATCGTGGCGCCACCCAACACGGTGCCGGTGCCGGCAATGAATCCCTGCGCCAGAAACTCCCGTCGGGTGCGCGGCCGCCGGTGTCCCGGCTGGCGGATGGGATCGTCGTACCGTCGAACTGATTTACGTCGCATCGAATATCTCCTCACTGCACCATCACGGCGGCGCTGCCGAGCACAGCTGCGCAAGCAGCCTTCATGATTCGTTCCGTACGGTCGGCCTCGCAGCTACCACCGCAGGCGGTGAGCCGATCGATGAGCGCGTTTACCTCTAGGCGCACTTCCGCATCGGTTGGCTGGGTGAGCAGGCCATTGCCGATCATGTTGCTCATCAGCGGATCGACCACCAGGCTGCGATCTGCGAAGGCGGCACCGATGTTTGCGTTGAAGTCGAAGCCGGGGAAGTAGGCGGCGCGCGCTGCGGTATCGTCCACCAGCACACTGCAGTACTTGATGGCGAGCTGCGTCACGCCCATCTGTTGCGAGGACACGAAGCCGCCGAGTGCCGTGTCTACGGGCATGGCCTGGCGCACGAGCTCGTAAGTGGCTGCGACTTCCGGGTGGCTCGCTGGTATGCCGATGACCTTCGCCATCGCTGCACTGATTTCGGCAAAGTCCCGCACGCCGATGGCTGGATCGCGTGGTTGGTCCGGCGGCGCTGCGGGGGCGATCGGATCGGCTTCGACCACGACATTGGTAGCGCTGCCGAGGA